>CAZMTW010000018.1:0-12615 GCA_964569285.1 uncultured Gammaproteobacteria bacterium | reverse complement strand
TCATCATTACCGTATTTGTACTATCACTAAAGAAACTCGAGCTTGGTGTTGCTGTCCTACTCGCAGAACTAGTGCTTGGATCAAAAGGATATCTCTTCTCTCTTGAAATAGGGGAGACCACTATCTCAATTCGACTCGCCCTCTTTCTTGTTGTCTTCCTTGCATATCTCATATGGATGACACGTGAAAAACACATTGCATTCTTTGACTGGCCTCTGTGGAAACCATATATGGCAACTATAAGCATTATCTTGCTTGGTGTATGCATTGGGTACCTATCAAAAAATCCTTTATCAAATATTTTCTTTGATGGGAATGGATATCTCTACATTGGTCTTGTCGGTCCAGCGACACAAGCAATCAAAAAAAGAGCTCATAGTGAAATGTTGCTTGCCGTTCTTTTTGCCGCATCAGCTGCGGTCATTATCAAAACTCTTTTCCTTACTGCAATCTTTCCTCAACTTGCTCTTCTGGAATTCACGCTACCAAGTATTTATCGGTGGATTCGGGACACTGGAGTTGGTGAAATTACATTACTCGATACTGGATTCTATCGCATATTTTTTCAGAGTCACATATACATTGTTTTTGTCTTTTTTCTTCTTACTCCATTCATTGCTCTTTCTACACAAAATGCTCGTCAGTGGCTTAAGCAACAAGAAGGACGACTCATACTCCTTTTACTCGCTTTGACTGTTCTCATAGCCATTATAAGCTCTTCTAGGAGTTTCTGGGCAGGCTCTGTGGCAACAATAGGTCTATTTGCCTTGTGGTTACTCACAAAGGAAAAAATAGGGCTCAAAAAGCTTGCTTTACTTGCAGGTGGAGTAGTATGTATATTCTGTATTGATTACGTTATCCTACTTGGAATAATAAACATACCTCTTCCCGGACACAATGCAATTGGAAGTGGATCGCTGGTATCAAGTAGAACATCTGATCTATTACACGAGCCAGCAGTAGCATCTCGATGGTCCCTTGTTAAACCACTTGCAACAAAAGCATCTGAATATCCTATTCTCGGTTCAGGGCTGGGTTCCACTGTTACATACACATCTTCAGACCCTCGTGTACTTGAAGAAAGCCCTGACGGCACATACACCACCTTTTCTTTCGAATGGGGGTATCTCGATCTTCTTCTTAAATTCGGCCTACTTGGCTTTGGTGTATTTATGTGGCTACTGTATGCATATCTTCATCTTGGCTATAACAAACTCAAACATCAAGTATCGGAACAACGGGCAGAAACCATTGGCATTGTATTAACAATTATTTTTCTCGCAGGTACCCACATGTTCACGCCATATCTTAATCATCCACTGGGTCTTGGCTGGCTCGTTATTGCTGGCGTAATGTTGACAACACAAAAATCATGAAACTTTCTTTCATTATACTCAACTACAAATCACCAGATCACCTACGCGTCTGTATATCGAATATACAAAAAGCAGGCATCTCAGTGGAGCATGAAATTATTATCGTTGATAATGCAAGTGAAGATGGATCGGTCGAGATGGTGCAAGAACAATTTCCAGAACTAACCCTGCTACCTCAGAAAAAAAATCTGGGGCATCCTACAGGGAATAATATTGGCATCCGTGAAGCAGTAGGGGAATACATTGTCATTATCAATCCAGATATTACTATTCGGTCGGGCGAGGAAATTGACAAGATTATCGCGTATCTGGATGCGCATACAGACATTGGTCTACTCGGACCAAGAATTCACAATGCGAACGGCTCAATTCAGTCATCATGTTATCGACGATACTCAAAATGGACTCCAATATATAGACGAACCATTCTCGGCAAGCTTCCATTTGCAAAAAAAGATATCAACAGACATTTGATGACCGATTTTGATCACAATGCAACAATCGAAGTGGAATGGTTGCTTGGCGCATGTCTATTTGCACGCAAAAAAGCAATAGACGAAGTAGGAATGCTAAATGAAGATTTCTTCTTGTATTTTGGCGATTACGAGTGGTGCGATCGCATGAGACAAAAGAACTGGAAAGTGCTATACTTTCACGAAATAAATAATATCTTCCATTACCATAAACGTGAATCTGCTGCAAAGCGTTTTTCACTGCAGCAGGCGTTTTCGTACATAACTCGAATACATTTGCGAGATTGGAGGACCTATCTGAAAACAAAACCGTATGAATAATTTATTAGATCATCCAGTTCACGTTGACGGCGAGGGTAATGAAACGCGTTCTCGTGCAAAAAAAATAGCCATTATTGTTAGCGTATCACTTCTTGCGATAGTAGCAGTGTTACTTATTTGGGGAGCTATTAACTATAAGTCTCTGAACGTTGTAATGGACGAAAGTGTGGAGGCAAAAAAGAGTTTTGAGTTTGCTCAAGTTGCAATTGCTACACAGGATTTTGATACCGCAGTAAAAGACCTTAGCGAGGCAAAAGAGCACATGGAGGCTGCACGAAAGAACCTTAACAAGTTTAAGCCGTATATGATTGTGCCAGGAATCTCTAAACAGATTCGAGCGGTCGATGATGTTATTGTCGCAGGTATAAACCTATCTTCAGGATTAGGTACATTATCACAACTTGGATCTGATGTGTATGGCCTTATCGCGGAGAAGGAGGGTGATGTTACTCTTGGAGATCTCTCGTCAGAAGATAAACGAGGAATTCTAAAGAAATTGAGTGAATCAACAGTCGAATTACAAGCAGTAAAAAGTGATATCGAACTTGCAATATTGTCACTTGAACAAGTTCCAGAAGATGGTCTGCTCAAGCAAGTAAAAGAGGCAGTCGATCCTATTAAGCGTCAATTGCCATTACTCGAAGGAATAATACATCAAGCTATTCCAGCAGCAGAATCTTTACCAACGATTCTTGGGTATCCAAATGAAAAAACATATTTGTTTCTCCTCCAAAATAACCGAGAGTTGAGACCAACTGGGGGATTCATAGGAACATTTGGTATCATCAAAATGGCAGATGGTGATATTCAGACATTCGAAACAGATAATGTATATAACCTCGACAACCCTGCTGCAGACTTTATTACAGAACCTTCTCCAGGCCCAATTGCTCAACACACCAGTACACAAAATTGGCTCTTCAGAAACATCAACTGGTCACCAGATTTCCCAACGACCGCTGTAAAGGCAGAGGGCAAGTATCACGAAGAGGGTGGCACAGAAGAAAATATCGATGGAGTCATTGCTGTGACACCAACATTTATCGAGTCACTGCTCGATTTAACCGGACCGTTAACAGTAGAAGGGATCGAATTTAATTCAGAAAAACTATTTGAAACACTAGAACATCAGGTCGAGTATGGATACTACGAGCAGGGAATATCTGATGCTGATCGCAAAGAGGTTATTGGAGCTCTCGCAGACAAAATAATGGAAGAACTATTCAATTTACCTCGATCAGAATTTTCCATACTATGGGAAACCTTTACAGAAAATGTTGATCAAAAACAAATTCTTATCTTTGTTGATGATCCAATTACACAAGACCTTGTGCTAGAACAAAATTGGGGTGGAGAACTCAAAGAATATGACAGCGACTTCTTAATGTTTGTCGATGCAAATCTAGCCGCACTCAAAACAGATAATGTTATGGAACGCGAACTAACATATTCCGTGAGTCGTGAAGGAGATGATTACTACGGCACAGCTGAGATGCTCTACAGAAACACAGGCTACTTTGATGGTTTTCATACGCGGTATAGAACCTACACACGTATTTATTTGCCAAAAGGAGCACAGCTTGTTGAGCAGTCTGGTTTTATGACCGGAGATAAAACACAAGGTGGTGTTGCGACAGAACCAGAGACGTTCGAAGAGCAATTCACTCGGCCAGATGGAACTGTTGTTGATTACTCAGTTGTAGGTGGATTCATTGCTATAGAGCCGCAAAACCAGGGAACAATACGAATAAAATATAAGCTACCAGAATCAGTCACTAGTCAAATACAAAAGAACAAATACTCGCTGTACGTACAAAAACAGGCTGGTACGATCGATCATAAACTCAATCTTCACTTCGATATTGGCCGAAAAATCCAAAGTGGCCGACCCCTTGACTTATTTAACAAAATAGGCGAAAATACTGTCTCGATAACGACCGATCTTACAGTAGATCGTGACTTCTCCTTAACTCTGGATTGACGCCTGTATATGTTTTCAAAAAAAATAGCTATTGACCTGGGTACTGCAAATACCCTCGTATTCGTGCCTAAAAAGGGGATTGTTATTAATGAACCCTCAGTTGTAGCTATTGCAGCTTCAGATCGTAGTGTACTTGCCGTTGGAAACGAGGCAAAAGAGATGCTTGGACGTACTCCAGACACGATTGTAGCTCGTAAACCACTAAAAGACGGCGTTATTGCCGATTATAAAACAACCGAGAGCATGCTTCGTTATTTTATTAACAAAGCTCTTGGAGGTGTACGATTATTTGCCCCAGAAGTCATGATTGCGGTACCTGCAGGAATTACCTCAACTGAACGCCGAGCAGTCATTGATGCAACTATTCAAGCTGGATCAAAAGCAGCGTACATTATCAAACAACCAATCGCTTCTGCTATTGGCGCTGGTATACCAATTGGATCTGCGTCTGGTCACATGATTATCGAAATCGGAGGTGGTACATCTGAAATTGCCGTTATCTCTCTTGGAGGAATTGTCGCCAACACATCAGTTCGTATTGGTGGAACAAAACTAGATTATGCAATACAGGAATTCGTACGAAAGAAATACAACCTCAGCATTGGTGAACGAACCGCAGAAGAACTGAAAATAAATATAGGCTCCGCCCTTCCTTTGAAGGATCCAAAGAGCATGGACGTTCGAGGTCGTGATGTTATAACCGGATTGCCTCGAACAGCCACAGTAACATCTGACGATGTGACCGAGGCAATTCAAGTTGAACTTGCTGAACTCATCGAGGCTGTAAAATCAGTTCTTCAAAATACACCCCCAGAACTTGCAGCTGATGTTATTGATAAAGGCATGGTCTTGTCGGGTGGAAGCGGTCTGTTGCGTAACCTAGACGAACTGCTCAGCAGAGCAACTGACGTACCTGCATACGTTGCAGATGATTGTTTACTCAATGTGGTAAAAGGAACAGGAATTGCACTTGATAACCTACAATCGTACAAGCGGTCTATCATGGAAAATAAGTAATAGGAGGAATATGCGCGTTGGTATAGACGCCTCTCGAGCAAACACAAAACAAAAAACTGGAACAGAGTGGTACTCGTTTCACGTCATTCAGCAACTCAAAAACCTCATCCCAGAAGATATTGAGGTTATTTTGTATTCAAAAGAACCGCTCGAAGGAGAACTCGCAACAATACCATCTCATTGGAAATCGCGAGTACTATCTTGGCCGCCACAGTTTCTGTGGACACAATTACGACTTTCAGTTGAATTGTTCTTACACAAAGTCGATCTGCTCTATATTCCTGCGCACACTATTCCACTCATCCATCCAAAAAAGGTTGTGACTGTTATTCATGATGTTGGATTTGCACGCCAAGACAACCTCTACAACCATAAACATATTGGCAAAAGTCGCTTTTCAAAGAATGTACTTAACATGCTTGTACGTATATTCACACTAGGGAAGTATGGTGCTTCAGAATTCGACTATCATACATTTTCAGTTTCTCTTGCGCTTAGTGCTAATGCACGCATTGTGACTGTTTCCGAATTTTCTAAAAGTGAAATTCAAGATGTGTATGCAACACCACCTCATCAGATTACTGTTATTCCAAACGGCCTCAACAAACGAAAATCTGGCAACAACGCCAGTGAAATTCTACGTACGTATGGTATCACAAGACCTTTTATCTTTTATATTGGACGGGTAGAAGAAAAAAAGAACATTCCAGCTCTCATTGAAGCATTTTCTCTATTGCGATCTACACAAGGTATTGACACACAACTCGTACTTGCTGGACAACCTGGTTTTGGTCATGAAAGAGTCATGAAAAACATCTCTCAATACAAACTAGAAGATACGGTTATTCAAACAGGGTGGATTTCTGAGGAAGATGTTGCAACACTCATGTCACAGGCAGTAGTATTTGTGTTACCATCACTGTATGAAGGGTTTGGTATTCCTATTCTCGAAGCTATGAACGAAGGAATTCCAGTCGCATGCTCCGACATACCTGCATTGCGTGAAGTGGGTGGATCAGCAGCTCTATTTTTTGACCCTAATTCAGCAACAGACATGGCCAACACGATTGCGAAAATTATGAACACTGATTCTTCCAAGCAAATTACTGCAGGGCATGCGCAGGCTGAACTGTTCTCTTGGGAACAATCTGGAAAAGCTACATGGGAGCTTTTACGTACTGAACTTGAACTCCTATGAACAATACAACAGCAGAAATCAATACTGTTCTAGAACAAGCGTATCCAGCACAGATAGGTTACTTGCAAAAGATAGTGGAATCTGGCAAAATAAGTACTGCCTACTGCATTGTTGGCGTTCCAGGCGGTGCACAACGTGAAATGACGAGATGGTTTACTGACCAACTTGTTCAAGAATCACCTCATTTCTTTACAACTGATATTCTCGAAATATCAGCAACGCCGCCATCACATACAATTGGCATTGAAAGTGCACACGCAATACGCAAACATCTTGCCTTGCGTGCGAATGAAGGCGGACGACGACTTGTCATCATTCACAATGCCGACGAACTATCCATATCAGCAGCTAATGCGCTCCTTAAAACCATAGAAGAACCTGCAGGGAATGCACACATTCTCATGCATTCTGCGCATCCTGAATTACTTCCAAAAACTATTCAATCCCGTGTACAATGCATTCGTACTGCTCAGCTGTCTGACGCATTTACCCAATCATTTATTAAGGAAAAAGGTGTTGACCAAGCTGATACTGCGCAGCTATCGCATTTCGTCCATGGACAGCTGTCCCGACTCATTGGATCTCCCGACGCAGAATCGATTGAATGGTGGAAAGAAAACATGAATTTCTGGATAACATTCTTTTCAAGTGAAACAGGAAAAAGGGATACCATGCTGCAAGAGCGTTTTCTCAAGACAACGAAGGGTAATGAGTCATCACATCAATTACTCAGTATGCTTGAACTCCTTCAGCAACTGCTCCATGAACAACTTCTATCTACATACGGCATCCACTCAGCACGGCATCCACTCAGCACGGCTATCGATGAGCTTGCCGCACAACAAGATGCATCCCTTATTTCAAGACGCTTGCAACTAATAACAACACTTCAGCAGTGGACAAAAGACAATACAAATAAAAAAATGATATTTGAATATTTGACCTTTGTACTATGAAACGACGAATACTGCCTATAACAATTTTACTGGGAGCACTCATCATGCTTGGCGCTTCTTGCTCTAAAGCGGCTGATGGAGGCGTTTTTGTGTCTGAAGATCAGGGTGTGTCTTGGCAGCAAAAAGTGTACGTCGGTCAAAATAAAAGAAACGCAATAACTATTTCTGCTGTTGACGTACGAGATATTGTTGCTGATCCTCATAATTCAGATATTCTATATGTTGCGACAAAAGCGGATGGAATTTACAAAACTGAAAATGCTGGTGAACAATGGACACAAGTACCACTTCAACCTTCACATATACGTGATGTTGCAATAAATACTATCGATAGCAATATTGTGTACACGGTTCGAGATAACACCATTATTAAATCAATAGACGGCTCGCAGACATGGGAAATCGTCTATACTGACTCACAAGCGGGCATCGTTACCCGTATTGAATTAGACTGGTTCAATCCAGATAACGTGTATGCAGTTACATCAATAGGAACTGTATTAAAAAGTGAAGATGCCGGCATCACATGGCGGGTTATTCACCAAGTAGACGAGCCAATTGTTGCTCTTGAAATGGATCCAACAGATAGTCGCGTATTGTATATACTTGAACTCGACCGAGATGTGTATAAAACCACAGATGGTGGGCTGACCTGGACCAATTTAGTGACAGAGGAAATGGAAAAAGAATTCAAGGACTCTGGCCGTATAAAACAATTTGCAATGGATCCAAATGATTCAGCCACCATATATACCACGTCGGAATTTGGGTTACTCCAATCACTAGACGGCGGTACGACCTGGCAACAAATTAGAACGCTTATTGAAGAAGGTGATCCAAAGAATGAAACTATTCAAAATCTTTCCATTCTCCCAGGTGATTCAAACGTAATATTCTTTACCGTTGGAAAACTAATTCATAAAACATTTGACGGTGGATTAACCTGGGAAACACTAGAAACATTTCCATCACAACGACGTATCACATCTCTACTGATTGATCCAAAAAATCCAGAGCGGATTTTTGCTGGGGTCGAATTAGTGGATGAAGGACGAAAAGGATTTATTAGCAAATAATACAATGAGCAACGAACTCTTTCAAAAAACAATAACGAATCTTCAGAACGACTTGTATTCTTTACACTCTGATCGTATTTCACCAGCATTAGTAGAAGATGTTGTTGTCATGGCGTACGACTCAGAAATGAAGCTACAGGAAGTTGCAAGTATTTCTGTACCCGAGCCACAAACAATACAAATCCAGCCCTGGGACAAAACACTCACAAAAGCAATTGAAACTGCCTTGAGAGAATGCGATCTACACCTTCAACCAGTGGTGGACGGAGAAACTATTCGCATATCATTTCCACCACTAACAGAAGAACGCCGTAAGGAAATTGTAAAAGTCATGCATGAAAAAGTTGAACTTGCGCGCATCGCTATCCGCAAAACACGAGAAGAAATCTTACGTGGTCTAAAAGATCAGGAGAAAAATGGAGATATCTCTGAAGACGACTATTTTGGACAAGAAAAGGATATTCAAAAAGAGGTGGACAGCTACAACAATCAAATAAAAGAACTTGCAGACAAAAAAGAATCCGCACTGATGAAGATCTAAATGGGAGTGTTACCAACCATACTCATTTTTGTTGGCGTACTTGCACTACTTGTATTAGTACATGAGTTCGGGCACTTCATAGCAGCAAAACGAGCAGGCATACGCGTTGATGAATTTGGAATTGGATTTCCTCCACGTATTGCAGGAAAAAAATGGCGCGGTACGTTATATACAATTAACTGGGTACCACTCGGTGGGTTTGTAAAAATTAAAGGCGTTGCTGGTGACGACCCAGATGCAAAGACAGGAGGGGATGATGCAGACAGTTTTTCTTCTAAATCATTCGCACGCCGTCTGCTTATTCTATTTGCAGGCATTGCAATGAATGTGATCCTCGCTGCCGTCCTACTTGCAATCACATATACCGTCGGTTCAACAACCGATATTTCTCAAGCGAAAAGTAGAGCCATTATTTCAAACGATCAGGTACGTGTCACAGCGGTCGTACCAGATGGTCCTGCGGCAAAAGTAGGAATTGAGCCCGGTGACACCATAATGGTTCTTAACGGTACAGCAGTAACAAACACAACTGATGTTTCAAGCCAAACTGAAGATGCTGGAGAAACCATTGAGCTCCAAGTAGCGAGGGAAGGAACTACACGCACTGTTACTCTCACAACTCAAGAGATGACTATTGAAGAAACGACATATATTGGTATGGGAGTAGGTCTCCAAGCAATTGGTACAATACGGTATCCATGGTATCAAGCGCTCTGGCTTGGTCCTGTATCAGCATTTGAAATTATCGGAGAAATCTTCGTATCATTGTGGGGCATGATCGGAAGCCTCATAACTTCAGGTAATGCCGGTGGAGATGTCGCAGGCCCGGTCGGGATCGCTGTTCTTACAGGCCAAGTTGCGAGTCTTGGTATTGTCGAGTTGCTCCAATTTATGGCAATTCTATCGGCCAATCTTGCCGTGTTCAACCTGTTACCAATTCCAGCGCTTGATGGTGGCCGAATTTTCTTCATTCTCATTGAAGGAATTCGAAAAAAACCAGTTAGTGCCAAGCTAGAAGCGATCGTTCATAATATAGGCTTTCTTGTGCTGCTCGGCATTGTTCTATTGGTCACATTTAAAGATGTCGCTCGATTTGACCTTCTCTCATTCTTGCCATTCTAGCTGAACACATTTAGTGTACACGGTTGATTGACACTGTGAGGCTTTTCTCGTATCATGGGGCGACTTTGAACATATGCTAAAAAACATTTTCGGATCACTATCAAAGGACCTGGGTATCGACATTGGGACCTCAAACACACTTGTCTATGTAAAAGATAAAGGTATTGTTATTAATGAGCCCTCAGTTGTTGCGATTAATACCCGTAATGACCAAATCATCGCTGTTGGCCAAGCAGCAAAACAGATGATTGGCAAAACACCAGGTCATATTACTGCAGCACAGCCACTTATTGATGGAGTTGTTTCTGATTTTGAAGTGGCAGAAAAGATGCTGAAATATTTCATCGATAAAGTTCATCGTGAAACCTTTTCTATCATGCCTCGTCCACGTGTTGTCATTTCTATTCCGCTCGATGTAACCGAGGTCGAACGCAAGGCTGTCGAAGACGCTGTTATTAGTGGAGGAGCAAGAGAAGTATTTATTATAGAGGAACCTATGGCTGCTGCGATTGGTGCACGCATGCCTATTCAAGATTCAACTGGTAACATGATTATCGATATTGGTGGCGGCACCACTTCTATCGCAGTGATATCACTTGGCG
Organism: uncultured Gammaproteobacteria bacterium; assembly: GCA_964569285.1. Classification (GTDB taxonomy): domain Bacteria; phylum Patescibacteriota; class Patescibacteriia; order UBA9570; family XYC2-FULL-38-9; genus CAZMTW01. The sequence goes on along the minus strand of CAZMTW010000018.1, from coordinate 1,952 downwards.
GTATTGTTTCATGGAAGTCGATGCGTCTTGCTGGTGATGAACTAGATAAAAACATTGTGAACTATGTACGAGATCATTTTAATATATTACTCGGGGAAACCACGGCTGAGGATGCCAAAAAAATGATTGGTTCAACATATGAAAAAGATGAAATAGTCGAAGCCAAAATTCGGGGAAGAGATCTACTATCTGGTTTACCAAGAGAAATCGTGATTAACAGCAGTCATGTACGAGAGGCAATGTCACGTTCAATTGCTGCAATCATTGACAACGTCAAGCTCGTCATGGAATCAACCCCGCCAGAACTCGTTGCAGACATTTATGAACGTGGCATCAATCTCACAGGTGGTACATCACTTATTCGAGGTCTTGATGAACGGATTTCACACGAGTTACAAATCCCTGTTCGTGTTGTGGAAGATCCATTAACTGCTGTTGTTCGCGGAACTGGTATTATATTAGAAGATATTGACGCAGCCAAAGAGTTATTCCTGAACATCACCACCAGCGCTGATTAATTGCACGTCTATGCAGCGAACACAACGCAAGGAGAGGAAAGTTCGAATCTGGATTATTTTTATAGTACTACTCGCTTTATTTATTCTGCACACAGCTCGGGTAGTACAACCAGTCGAAAATATGTTGGTATCGGCCCTCTCACCGTTGCAATCAATTCTCTATTCTACAACCAAGCACACGCAATCAAACGAGACTGAAGCCGTTAGTGATATGACTCTAGAGGAACTTCAAGAACGATACAGCTCTCTTGTTGAAAGCAATGAAGAAACTCTTATAGAAAATGCGCAACTCAAAACACTCGTACAAGAATCATCATTACTCGAAGAACAAGTTGAGTTCTTAAAAAACCGAGCGCTTCGTGGTGTCTCAGCAAAAATTATTTCTCGAGCAACAGAAGGATTATCTCAGTCACTGATTATCAATAGAGGGAAAGCTGATGGGTTGCAAAACGGGTATCCAGTCATCATAGAAAATGGAGTCCTTATTGGCACCGTGCGAAGCACAGAAGACCATATTGCTGAAGTACAATTGCTTACCAGCTTCAATTCTCGCGTAAGTGCGACAGTTCAAAACGATCAACAAAGCCCAGGAATCATCAGCGGAGAACACAATCTATCCCTCGAGATGCAGTACATTCCTCAGCCAGACACACTACACATTGACGATACTGTCGTGACAAGTGGTAGTGATCCGAGTATTCCTTTTGGATTAGTCATTGGTCAGATTCAGGAAATTCGAAATGAACCAGGTTCATTATTTCAAGCTGCGTCCGCACGACCATTGTTTTCTTCGTCAGATGTCCTTATAGTTTCTGTTCTCATCCCATGAACTCACTATTGCGTCAAACACTATGGATTACTGGGTTTCTTCTTGTAATCATTGTGCACATTTCAATCATTTCAACTATCCCTTGGCTGCAACAGTCATTTAATACTCTATTCATTCTATCGGCACTCCTAGTCATTCTTGGATTGGAAAAGAGAGGAATTGTACTAGCACTCTTTGGGGGATATGTCGTTGATTTGTATTCATCTGGTCCATTTGGTATTTTTCTTTTTTCATACACCGTAGCAATCATCGCACTCATATTACTACAACGCTATGTCTTTAAACAATTTGCACCACATACTGCTGCCATAAATACCGTACTAGCGTCTATAATATTTTACATCATATCTGGAATACTCATTGCTACTTCAGTTACTGTCGGTTCACTCACCATTCAATCAACAACAACTTCCACCTACTTTTGGAATGCGTTTCAAGCGACGAGTGTGCATGTAGTCATCGTAACACTATTATTCCTGTTCTACCGTTTACTCAAAGTAAAATTGATACATACTCCATATGGCCGTTAATCCATTTGCGCTCTACGACGAGCCTGACGTGAAAGATGCATCTGTGAGCAAGACAAAACAGTCACTCTCGATTGA
>CAZMTW010000017.1:0-12832 GCA_964569285.1 uncultured Gammaproteobacteria bacterium | reverse complement strand
AAACAAGGCGATACTCAACACAATAACCACCTTGGTACGTGATGTTGCTGGCGGAACAACATTCCACGGCATTGGCATTGGTGTTGCTGGTCATGTGGATCATGTAAAAAATCGCATCGCCACAGCTGGGCCCAACTTTCTACCCAGTTTTAATCGAGTTGATCTTGCGCCCGGATTACTCAAAGAATTTAAAGTTCCCACGGTTATAGAAAACGATGCAAAAGTGTACGCACTCGGCGAAGCAATATTTGGAAGAGGAAAAGGGTACAGGCGCGTTGTCACTGTTACTCTCGGAACTGGAATAGGTGGAGGTATTATACAAGACGGTCACATCACTCATGGGAAAAATAACCTTGCTGGCGAAGTGGGACAGATGTTTACGCAGGGGAATAAAAAACGATGGGAGCAACTGGCGTCAGGGAATGCGTTTAACAAGCACAGCGACATTACCAAAGGAGCAAAAATGTTGGCAGATGGGTTTTATAACCTTTTAAACATTCTTGACCCAGATATTATTGTCGTAGGCGGAGGTCTCTCGAGAGAAAAAGGATTAATTGAAGCTGTAAAAAAAGAAACACGAAAAATGCTTCACTATACCGCTCTGGCAAAAACACCTATCAAAAAAAGTTCTCTTTTAAACAACGCACCTATTCTTGGTGCAATGCTCCGCGTTCGCGGATAATACAACGGTATGCCTATTCCCCAAATCGAAAAGAAAAAAGAAAAAAAGTCGGAACACGCCCGCGACGCATCTTCAATTAGAAGAAAAAGGGCAACCGAACGAGATGGTCGTCCTCCTCATCACAACAGTGTAAAGTCAACACATAAAAAACATTCTCCCGAAAAAAAGAAAACAGGAAGTCGTCGCGAACGATTTATAAACTTATTCCGTCGAGAAAACATTGCACGCACCGCATGGATTTTTGCTCTTGGCGCATTAGGAACAATACTCATCGTCATCGGAGGAGCTTATGCATGGGTTGCAAAAGATTTAGCTGATATTGAAGATATTGAAAAACGCACCATAGACCAAAGCACAAATATTTACGCAAGCGATGGCACTACACTACTCTATGAAGTAGGAGACAATCGTCGTCAAGATGTAACACTTGATCAAATTAGAGATGAGGTAGAATGGGCCACAATCTCACTTGAAGATCAACAATTTTACACGCATCATGGATTCAAAATCACCTCGATTATCCGCGCAGCACTAAAGGGAGCACTGCCAGGAGGACATGCAAGTGCTACTTCTACTCTCACACAACAATTCATTAAAAATGCAGTACTCACATCTGAGCGTAGCTATACAAGAAAAGTAAAAGAACTAATCCTTGCGATTCGTCTTGAGCAAAAATATTCAAAAGATGAAATACTCAATATGTATCTCAATGAAGTCTACTACGGCGCAAACTATCAAGGGGTCGAAGCAGCATCACAAGGATATTTTGGTATCAGCGCAAACGAACTCAACCTCGCACAAGCCGCAACACTTGCCGCTCTTCCACAAAACCCAGTCATTCTTCCACGCGATCCAGAACGACTCAAGGGTCGATCTGACTATGCCTTAGACCAAATGGTAGACCTTGGTTATATTGGCGTGAGTGACGCAGAAGCAGCAAAACAAATCACAACAAAAATTAATGATGGGGTGACAGAAATCAACGCACCACATTTTGTATTTATGGTTCGCGAATATCTCGAAGAAGAGTATGGTCAAAGCAATGTTCGGCGAGGCGGTATGAAGGTGATAACCACGCTTGATTGGGACAAACAAAAAAAAGCTGAAGAGGCAATTGAAGGAGGTATGAGCAAAATAGAAGAGTACGGCGGTTCAAATGCCGCATTAGTTTCTATCGATGCACACACCGGTAAAATTGTCGCTCTTGTTGGATCGCGTGATTTCTTCGACGAAGAACATGACGGACAAGTGAATGTTGCAACAAGCCTCCGTCAACCAGGATCTTCTTTTAAACCAATAGTGTATCTCACTGCATTCACACGAGGTCTTACTCCAAACACAAAAGTGTACGATGTTGAAACAGATTTTCTCACAGAAGCAGAAGGGAAATATCATCCTCGTAATTATGACTTAGGGCAACGGGGTCCAACAAGCCTACGGTCCGCGCTTGCTCAGTCTCTAAATATTCCTGCGGTCAAAGTACTGTATATTGCCGGTGTAGAGAACGCATTAAATATTGCAGAAGATCTTGGGTATACATCCCTTCGCGATCGATCACGATTTGGATTATCTCTCGTACTTGGCGGTGCAGAAGTATCATTGCTAGAACATACATCCACGTTCACAACATTCGCTCGAGAAGGAGAACGACATCCTGTCTCATTTATTGAACGTATCGAAGACAGGGAAGGTAATACATTAGAAGAATGGCACGACGAACCATCTCAAGTTGTAGAACAAAAATACGTCCGCGCACTCAACAGTGTGCTCTCAGATTCAGGAGCTCGTGGGGGATTTGCTGCTCTCAATATTAAAGGAAGGCAAACCGCAGCCAAGACAGGCACTACAAATGACTACAGAGATGCATGGACGATGGGGTACACACCATCTCTAGCAACTGGTGTGTGGGCTGGAAACAATGACAATACCGAAATGCATCGCGGTGCCGCCGGTCTTGTTATTGCTGCACCGATTTGGAATACATATATGAGCAAGGCGTTAGAAGGCACTGAAGCGGAAACATTTAATACATCTGATTTAAGTTCAAAAAACGAAGCACTCGGCGGAAATCTTGATTCCACAGTAGAAAAAATGGTCGACACTATTACCGGAGAGGTTATTCCAGATGAATGTATAAATCAATATCCAACAAAGTATCAAGAAAAAAGAGAATTCAAGGAAACACATACTCTTCTCTACTACATTACAAAAGAAAATCCAACCGGAGGCGCTCCTGAAAATCCACGACAAGACCCAATGTATGAACCTTGGGAAACAGCAGTTGTGAAATGGGCAGAAGACGATGAACGAAAAAACGAATACCTCACAGACAACACACCAAAAGCTGATTGCAATCAACGATTAGAATCACAACAACCGGTTGTATCGTTTCGAAACATCGAAGATGGTGGTGAATATATCAAATCAGAATTATCTATTGCCGCCCGAGTTAAAGCAGGAGAAGGACGTACAATCACCTCTATAGAATTTATTGTCGATGTCATATCCGTTGATAGACAATCAAACATCTCAATATCAGATCCGAGAACCGTAGAGTCTTCGTACGATCCAAGTAGTCTCACTCCTGGAAAACACGATGTCACCGTACGTGTAGCCGATGATAAAGGAAACACAAACGAAGCAACAATAAAAATTGAAGTGGTTAAAAAGTAATAACTTTTTACTTTACTCGCTCGGCGTATCTCCTTTTCCTGGAAGAATAAATTGAATACGGACAATCTCAGGTTTTCCTACTCTTTTATTAATTTCAAAAATAATCGCTTCTTCTTGTCGACGAATTTCTTCACTCACTGCAGGATGAGCAACTTCCAAAGTAAGGATACGATTCTTTACATATTTGGGATGGACATGAGACCCTGCACCTTCACCAAACCGCTCTTTTAAAATATCATCTGCTATACCTAGCGCTTGCAATGCCTCAACCTGCTGATGAATACCTGCTCGACGCAACGAACTTTGGAAAAAAGAAAATTGCGCCTTCTGAAAATTCTTCCTCCTCCCCTTTCCTCTCATAATTTATTGTTTGATTGGCATGATCAAGTACGTATACAACGAAGATGTTTCTCCCTGTGGTGTAAATACTCCAGGTGTCACATTATCAACCAATTTCATTATTACTTTTGGTGTTGAAATGTGTGACAATCCATCAAGAACAAATCTATGGTTAAAAATTGAATTATTTGAATCTCCTACAACCTCTGCTTGCACCTTTGTTACATTTTCCCCAACTTGATTATTAACCGTTGTGAGTGTCACTTCTTGTTTTTCTTGAGATACATGCACGTTCACATCATGAATTCCGGATTTTGAAAACAAACTCGCTGCTTTCACCGCTTTAATTAATGCTTCACGCTCAACAGTGACGGTTGTACGGGGTTCTGACGGTAAAATTTGCTCATAATCTGGAAACACACCCTCAATTAATCGAGTAGTTAATTCAACATCAGTTGTTTTAAATCGAGCTTGGCTATCACTCAATACTAACTCCACAACACCATCTTCTTCGTGTGGAAGAATTCGAATCAATTCCAGTACTGCTGCCGAAGGAATAATGACTGACATTTCTACACCTGCATTCAGCATCTGCACATGTCGTTCTGCAAGCCGATAACTGTCTGTAGCAACAACAGTTAATTGCCTCTCCTGGACACGAAATAATACACCTGTGAGTTCTGGGCGGGATGAGTCACTTGAAACCGCTACAACAGCCTGTGAGAGGGCTTCACGTAGCTCCTCGATTGGCAATGAAAGCTTGTCAGTACTCTCAACTTCCGGAATGAGTGGAAATTCTGCTGCTTCTTCACCTTTAATTTTTGTATTCTGATTACCTGCATGTACAACAATTTCAGAACCTACTAATTCAACATCAACTCGGTCTTTAGAAATCAGATTTATATAATTTGAAAAGACTTGTGCAGGTACAGTAAATGATCCTGGAGTTTCAACTTTTCCTCGTACATGAACACGTACTCCAATTTCTAAATTTGTTGCGACAAATTCTACTCCCTCATCTTTTGCTTCGATAAGAACATTATGCAAAATAGGTAGGTTGGTATTCTTGGAAGCTATGTGAGCTACCATGTTCAACCCACTATTCATATTCTCTTGTGTGCATGAAAATTTCATATAATCGTGTTTGGGTTATAAGATTTTATATATCTAAGTAATAATAACAATAATAAGCAAGTGGATAGCTGGGATAACTTTCTTTTACACCATAGACATTGACGATATCTCTTTTTCCCCTGTGAGTAACATTGGGATAGAGGTGTGTGTAGTGTATGGAGAGGTTGGGGAGAACCTCACGAGTAGGATGGTGAAAAAGTTATCCCATACATATACGCTACTCTGCCCACAGAGTTATCCATTCTTTATTGAGACTATTCAAGGTGCTGTCCACGTACTTCTCCACAATATGTGGATACAGAAAGAGGTGCGTGTAGCACCCCCTCCAGATTCTGCTATCGACTAGTTGTATAATCGCTGTTTGATCATGTTGATGTCATTCTCCATCTTCTCATCTTCTTCTACCAGCCTCGTTATCTTTTGACAGGCATGCATCGCTGTTGTGTGATCTCGCCCGCCAAGCTCTTGGCCGATATTTGGGTAGGAGGCATGCACTTCTTCGCGCATCAGGTACATCGCTATCTGTCGTGGTACAACTAATTGCTTCTTTCTGCTATTGCCCATAATACTGACTTCATCAATTTCATAGAAATCGGAAACAGTAGTAAGAATTTTGCTTGTGGTGACCGCTCCTCTTTTTGGTTCTTGAGCGAAGGAGGTGAGCAATCCTTTTACTGAAGCAATTGTAGGAGATTCTTTCTTTAATTCATGATATGCAACAACTCGGTTCAACGCTCCTTCTAGTTCTCGCACATTATTTTGTACGTTAGACGCGATAAAAGAAATAATCTCCTGAGTGAGAGAATGCCCCTTTTCCTCGCATTTTTGGCGCAAAATAGCGATTCTGGTCTCTAGATCTGGCTGACTTACATCAACAATCATTCCACCTTCAAAGCGTGATACCAACCGTTGTTCTAGTGTAGGGATGGCACGTGGTGCACGGTCAGACGTAAGTAAAATTTGTTTATTACGTTGATGAAGATGGTTGAACATGTGAAAAAATGCTTCTTGTGTTCCCTCTTTGCCTGCAAGAAATTGAACATCATCAACCATTAACACATCAACGGAGCGATATTTGTCTTTAAACTCGTCTGCGCGACCAGCTCCAACCATTTTAATAAATTCGTTGGTGAAGGTTTCGCATGTGACATACAAAAGCTTCAGTTCAGGATCTTTAAGGAGTGATGCATGCCCAACAGCTTGCATGAGATGAGTTTTGCCAAGCCCTACGCCTCCATAGATAAATAACGGGTTGTATACAAGTCCTGGACGCTCAGCAGCGGCAAGGCATGCAGCATGAGCAAGTTCATTTTTCTTTCCAACAATAAAGTTCTTAAATTTATACCCAGGGTTCAAACCAAGTTCATCACTCGCAGGGGTAGTCTTTTTTTGTTCAACCTCAACCGTAACGGTGTCTTGAGAAGAAGATGTTGTGGGTTGTTCTTCTTTTTCTTCCTTCGGCGGGTCTGTATGCTCCACAGCGACTGGCTTACCACTCATGACTTGGTATGTCACATGTAGAGTGTCCGCTTCAGAGATGCGTTTAAGTGCCTTTACGATAGATGTGTGATATTTATTCTCGAGCCAAGTTTTTGTAAATGCATTTGGGACGCCAACAGTGATGTTTTCGTCTTTATACAGCATGATAAAGGTATCTTCGAACCATGTAGTAAAATTTGCCTTAGAAAGCTCTAATTCAAGTTCTCCTAGTGTTGCGTCCCAAAGCTGATCTGTCGTCATATTATATGTGAAAAACGTCTAAAATAAAGGGAAAAAGTTCAAATAGCGGTACGTCAAATAGTATCACATTTTGCGTCAAGCTTAAACTATCCACACAGTTAACAACATGTTCACAGTATGTGGACATGTTGTGAATTACTCAATTCCGAGACCTAAGGAGTGTTTTTGATTGGTTTCATAAAAAGGAGTTGACTATTTACACTACTCCTGGTATTGTAAGGCAGCTATATTGAAAGAAAATATTTATGCCGAAGAGAACATATCAACCAAACGTTAGAAAACGAAGCAAGAAGCACGGTTTTCGACAACGCGTACGAGAAGCAAGTGCTGTATTGGCACGTCGTCGCAAACGAGGGCGAAAAAAGTTGAGCGCGTAACAGTCATATGTTAGAGCGAGCGCACCGATTGCGTCGTAGAAAGGACTTTGATTCTGTCTATAAGAGCGGAAAAACTCTCAACACCGCTCTTTTTCGTATAAAAACAAGTTCGAACACTGTCGGTGTAGTACGATTCGGTGTTGTAATGCCGAATAAATTAATAAAAGGTGCTGTCCAGAGGAATAGAAAGAAAAGACAAGTACGCACAGTATTAGAGCATCTCGTCCCACTCATAAACGGAGAGTATGATATCATAGTGCTTGGACAAACCGCATGTGTGGATGCAACATATAACGATATTCAAGAAGATATTGAAACAGGGTTGTCAAAGATAGGTTTTCTACAATAACCATATGAAAGAAGCAGGAATAATCACCTTACCATCACTTTCTCCTATTGTTCGCGGTGGTGCGGTTGCAATGATTCGTGTATATCAAAGAACACTATCACCAGATCACGGTGTATTTTCTGGCATGACATCATATGGATGCAAATATTATCCATCATGTTCAGAGTATACTGCGCAATCTATTCTAAAGAATGGTGTGTTTAAGGGAGTGGGTCAGGGCGCATGGCGCATTGCGCGATGCAACCCGTTTTCGCACGGTGGAATCGACGAAGTTAAATAACAAATACTAATACAAACGAATGATTCAATTTTTTAACACATTTCTCTACGAACCACTCTTCAATTTGTTGTTGTGGATTTATCATGTCCTACCAGGAAGCGATCTTGGTATTGCGATTATCATTTTGACTATTCTGATCAAGTTGGCGTTATTCTGGCCAGCACTGAAGGGTCTCCGTTCTCAGAAGGCATTGCAAGACGTGCAGCCAAAGATTGATGCGGTACGCAAAGAGTATGCTGACGATCGTGAAGAGCTTGGGAAGCAGATGATGAAGCTCTATAAGGAGAATAAAGTAAACCCATTATCTTCTTGTCTTCCGCTATTGGTACAGCTTCCAATTTTGTGGGCGTTGTTTCGTGTATTTTTTGGTGGTTTAGAAACAGATCTAGATACTGGGATTCTAGTTGCTGAACAAATTGGTCATATCTACCAACCGCTACAAGCATTCTTTAGTGCGACACCAATGAATACAACCTTTCTTGGTTTTGTAGATCTTTCAGCAACACATAACATTGTGCTAGCAGTGCTTGCAGGCGCAATTCAGTTCTTGCAGACGAAGATGCTGATGACGAAGAAGGCTGCTGTGAAGAGTGAGGGTGCAAAAGACGAGAACATGGCTTCGAACTTAAATAAGCAGATGATGTACTTCATGCCAGTCATTACCATTATCTTTGGATATCAGTTCCCTGCAGGTGTTACATTGTATTGGTTGTCTTCGACTGCATTTACCTGGATCCAGCAATTGATTTTCTTGAAAGAGAAAGCGAAGATGAGCGCTGGTGATGAAAATGGTTCAAAAGGCGGTGTTATTGAAGCGACTGCAACAACGAAGGAATCAGGAGAGAAAAGTTCTGGCCAGGGTGGAGTAAAGTCTTAAGATCATTTGTAAATAAGGAAGCCTCTTCGGAGGCTTTTTTTATTTATTGCAACGCGCTACACTGTACGTATGATAACTGCGCATACAATTGGATTAGAAGTTGAAACACAGCGTGGAAACATGCTAGGGAAAATTGTTGATATTGAAATTGATATTGAAAGTCATGCGGTGATGAAATACATTGTAGGGCCTTCTTCTCTTGTGAAACAACTTGTCTATAGTGAGGAACACCTCCGCATTGATCCTTCAGAAGTTATTTCATTCACAGATAAAAAAATGATTGTTGCAGATTTGGATGCGGGCGAAACAGTTGATGCGGGCGAAGAGCTAGAAGCTCCGGGTTCAATAACACAAAAAGTAAGAGGATTGACTTCAACTGATCAGAAGACCGTGGAATAATAGGTTGAGAACTGCTATACTTCTTTTATTATGACAGAACCAGTAAAACAAAATACAAAAGTCATTGACCAGTTATTTAACGAAGCGTATGTACAAGGTGCTTCGGATTTACATATTTCAGTTGGTGCTCCCCCTACGCTACGTATCAGCGGCGAGTTGGTAGAGATGAAACAATATGGGGACGTGACGCCGGAGCAAGCAAAGGCGATGGTGTTATCTATTTTGTCTCAGGAGCAGCAGGAGGAGTTCATGAAAGAGCGGGAGCTTGATCTCTCTTACGAGCTTCGTGGTGTGAGTCGTTTTCGTGTAAATATTCATTGGGAAAAAGAACACGCAGGCATGGTTGCTCGTTTGGTGTCGAATCAGATACCACAAATGGATGAACTTGGCTTTCCGCCGGCTGTGTATGATTTAGTTCGCGGTCGACAAGGTTTGATTTTGGTAACCGGTCCAACTGGGTGCGGTAAATCCACATCAATTGCAGCGATGGTTGATTTGATCAATTCAGAACGACGCGCACACATTGTAACGCTAGAGGATCCGATTGAGTTTATTTTTGAACCGAAGAATTCTCTTATTCGACAACGTCAGTTACATACAGACTTTATGTCTTTTCCTGCTGCCTTGAAACACGTCGTGCGTCAAGATCCAAACGTGATTATGGTTGGTGAGATGCGTGACCTTGAGACGATTGCATCTGCACTAACCGTTGCAGAGACCGGACATTTGGTGTTGGCCACGCTCCATACATTAAATGCAGCACAGACCATTGATCGTATAGTTGATATTTTCCCTCCATTTCAACAAGAGCAAATACGTGTGCAGTTATCTATGGAGTTAAAAGGTGTTGTGTCACAGCAGTTGTTGCCGCGCATTGGAGGTGGGCGCATCGCCGCTCGAGAGATAATGTTAAACACACCGGCTATTTCGAATTTGATTCGAGAGAACAAAGTAGCTCAGATGAAGACCGTTATACAGACAAGCGGGAAGATTGGAATGCAGACACTAGATCAAGATATTAAACGCCTCTATGAAGGCGGCCAGATTACACTTGAGACTGCGCAAGCTTATATGATTAATTCAGAAAGTCTTACACGAGCACCAGCACCACCTGTCAATACATAAGGAGAGATAACACATGAGTAAAAAAAACGAGCGCATCCTCCCCGGTGCGCTCTTCTTGTTGGTCTCTAGGCTTCTTGCCGTGGGTGGTCAGCTAGATCCCGCGGACGACGATGTCCTCGGGGTTCGGACCGTTCCCAATCATGACGACCTTCGTGTCACGGATCAGGTACCCCTCGATCATGAGCACCCTCCTGTGCAGCGAGGCCGGCAGCCCATCCCACCGTCGGATGCCGGCCAGTCGACCGGTGATCTCGGGGAGGTCCACCCAGCCGGCAGCCCGGACGCGTGCACCGCACTTGTTGGGTGCGTGACGATCATAGGCGACCGATGCCGAGTTCCACCAGGAGACCGAGACGTGATCGACTTGCATTCCGGTGGCCATCCTCATCTCCTCGCGGTGGAGGTCCACCTTTGTGAAGATGAGACCATCCAGAGCCAGTATCCGGATGCTGGCGTTGATCTGGTTGATCCAGAGCCAGTAGAGGTCGCGGTTACGACCTGTCGTTGCTCCGAACTCGCCGCAGTGCTGGCGAAGGCGAGAGGCCAGAGACTCGTCGAGGATCTTGGTGGGCAGCGGGTGCTCACCAAGCGCGGTTCCCAGCATCTTGGCGACGCCGAGCACGTACATGTTGTGGAGCGTCCCGAGACCCAGAGGGGGCCAGATCGAGGTGGACGTTCCCAAGTACGACCGCAGTGGGTCCAGGTGCGCACCCTGTCCGCCAACCAGGACGGTGTGGTAGCCAGCCCGCTGATGCTCGTACACCAGATCGTCGACGGGCTCGAGCCTGCACCACTGTCGAAGCTTCTCCGCGAACGCGATCAGGCGTTGGACTTCGTCGTCGACGGGCAGATCAGCGTAGCCGTCGTCCTTGATGCGCGCGTAGTCCTCCGCAATGAGCGTGACCGACTTCCGCAGCCGCGCGTAGTCGTTGCGGTAGTCCAGAAGCTCGTCGACCGTCAGACGGATCTTCCGCGTGATTGAGGTGGCTGCTCCGGAGATTCCCTTCTGGGTCGTTGCGGCCGAGTTGGCGCTTCTTTCACGGATCACGTCTTCGCGAATGTGCCAGCACGTGGTCACCGTTGCCTCACCGTCGATCACCAGCCTGTCCGGGGAGAGGGTGATGCCTACGGCAGCCAGGTCGGCGACCTCGTTGATGAACCACTGCGGGTTGATCAGGCACCCGGCGCCGATCGCCGACAGGACTCCGGGGTAGGCGACGCCTTCGGGCAGGTGGTGCAGGACCACCTTCTTCGGGACGCCGTCGACCAGGACGTAGATCGTGTGGCCCGCGTTGCAGCCACCCTGGAAGCGCACGACCAGCGTGCACCCCAGGTGCTCAATCATGTAGGTGACGACCTTGCCCTTGCCCTCGTCACCGAGCTGGGCGCCGAGGACGGCGATGATGACGCCGATGTCGGTCCTGAAGCTTCGGGGGCTTGTTGCGAGCAACTTCTTCATTGCGCGACGCTGTTGCGGGTTGGTGAGTCGCATGATGCGGCCTCCTTTTTTGGAAACCCCCAGTAGGGGTGGGTGAAGTCTAAAGCATGCCGATGGCACGCCTAGACAAAAAATCAAAGAACGTGCACCAACCTTAGCAGAGATGCAAAGTTTTGCAAATAATAAAAAAAACTAGAGAAGGCTTTCTAGATCTTCAATTGTTATAGATGTAAAATCCTTGATAATTTGGACTGTTCCTGGTAGCTCGCTAAACAAAGTATTCGCATCAACTCCAATGACGTGATCAATGCCTGCTCCCCGGGCAGAGTCTATTCCAGCAGCAGAATCTTCAAAAACAATACATCGTTGTGGATCAAGATCCAATTGCTCAAGCGCCATCGCATATGGTTCGGGATCTGGCTTTCTATGTCGAACCTCGCCGCATCCAATAATAGTAGTAAAATAACTTGAAAGACCAAGAGGTTCAAAAAATCGCAACGCTCGTTCTGTGGAGGTTGATGTAACAACAGCAAGTGTGATTCCTTGTGTATGTAGCTGAGAAATAAAATCTTTCGCACCAGGCTGTATTAGGTCTTCTGGTTTTTCTTTGGCACGCATGACGTCACGCGCTTCTTTCTCTAGTTTTACAACAGCCGCTTCATCATCGATGCTGCGCAAAGCAAGCATACGACGAATCCGATCAATGTATAAATAACCAATCATGGAGTTCATCTCCTCGTCAGAAAGCTTCTCCTTTAAATACGGTTCCATAATTGTACGGATAGATCCAAAATGAACACGCTCGGTATTAACGAGCGTGCCATCAAAATCGAACAGTACTGCTTGTAGCTTCATGCTACAGAGCGCCTTCAATTGTTACATCGCCTTCAGCGTGGCATTGGCAAGCGAGGCGCTGGTTGTCTTCTGCGCCCATTGCCTCCAAAGTCTCTTCTTCTTGCTCTTCCTTCTTAGAAAGGTGATCTAATCCTTCAGGAACGCTCACAAGACAGGTCCCACAAATACCCTGTTCACACCCAAAAGGGATGCTAGAACCCTCTTTCATGGCCACATCACGCAAGTTAGCGCCGTGTTCCACTTCAGCTTCGATGTTATCGTCTGTAAATATTACTTTTAGCATAGGCTGTAGTATACACACGAGATTCGGATGGTGCAAGAGGTTGAATTAAGCATGAACATATTGACCTTTTTGGCACATTCCGTTAGAGTAATTGGGCTGTACACTGTGTATACATGCGCTCGTAGCTCAATTGGATAGAGCACTTGGCTTCGGACCAAGGGGTTCTGGGTTCAAGTCCTGGCGGGCGCACCAATACAGAACTCAACGGCTTTTTCAAAGCCAAAATGTGGGACGCGCGAAGCGCGTCCCACTGATTTCCCCCCATTTTTCCAAACGAATTC
>CAZMTW010000016.1:0-13074 GCA_964569285.1 uncultured Gammaproteobacteria bacterium | reverse complement strand
CTTTTTTGATAGTCGCCCGCATACCTTGCCCTGGTATTTCCGTAACATCCTCAGGTGACAGAACAGGACAACCTTCTTCTCGAGCGGTATTCATAATCGCTGTAGCCAGTGGATGACTAGAAAGCTGCTCAATGCCAGCAACAGCTTGCAACAACTCATCTTTCGTCATCTCTACTCCTGGCAAAATAACACGATCAGTAACTGTTGGTCGCCCAGCAGTGAGCGTACCGGTTTTATCGAACACAATCGTATCTACTGCGTGAGCCCGTTCTAGACTCTCCGCGTTCTTCACTAACAATCCGTTACGAGCGGCTGTACCAGTTGCAACAATTATTGCAGTCGGTGTCGCCAACCCAAGAGCACATGGGCATGCAATGACTAACACACCAACAAACGCAGATATTGCGAATGGCAGGGCCTCTTGAAATCCCATAGCGTTACTACCAACCGTCAACCAGAGAACGACCGCCAAAACGGATATGACCAATACAGCAGGAACAAAATATGCAGAAATCAAGTCCGCAAAACGCTGAATAGGCGCTTTAGAGCCCTGTGCCTGTTGTACTAATCGAATAATCTGCGATAGCACAGTCCCCTCGCCCACGGCAGTTGTTTTTACACGCAACACCGCCTCCATATTCACTGTCGCTCCTATAACCGCATCTCCTACACTACGCTTCACTGGAACACTCTCGCCAGTGATCATGGACTCATCAATGTGAGACTCACCCTCTATCACCTCTCCATCTACCGGAACTTTTTCTCCAACTTTTACTACACAGATGTCTCCGGTCATAACCTCTTCAATTGGAACATCGACAATGTCCTTACCTTTTTGCACATGAGCTACACGAGCTTGGAGTTGTACAAGAGCCTCAATTGCCTCCCCTGTTTTGAGCTTGGAGCGTACTTCAAGATATTTACCAAACAATACAAATCCAATAACAACGATGGTCGCATCAAAGTACACTGCCAGCGGAAGGCCAAACCGAGTATGTAACTCTGGAATCAATAGTATTGCAGTACTGTATAAATAGGCAACGGTTGTACCAATACCAATCAATGTATTCATGTCTGCACGACCATGACGCACAAAACGCCATACACCTGCAAAGAATCGTTTACCAGCCAGGAAAAAAACCGGCGTCGCTATTGCGAACTGAATGAGATTCAAGGCACGCATCGGAATAAAAAATTCTTTATCCAATGCACCAAAGAGCAATTCCGTCATCATCAAAACAAATACAACAGCTGCAGCAATAAATGCTGGCACTGCAACACGGCTCAATGTTATCAACTCTTTCTCTCGATCATCATGAAGAGATGACTCGCTTCCTGAAGCAACGTCCTCTTTTTCTTGTTCTGGTGTCAAAAACTCGTATCCATGCCCCCTCAATACATTATTGACCTGTTCTATCGTAACTTGAGACGGATCATATTCCATTGTAGCCATCTCTGTAGCGACGTTCACAGCAATTGACATTATACCCTCAATCTTACCTAATGCGCGCTCAATGATCGCCGCACATGATGCGCACGTAATTCCAGTTACCCTAAATTGATCTGTTGTGGTACTCATACTTGTATCTGCTCAACAGCAGTCACTTCATATGTCTGACCTGCTGCTATTACCTTTTTCACCTCTTCTACTTGAGATTCTTCTAGTTTGATTGTCATACTACCTGTTTTTGCATCAATCGAGTCAGGCGCAGGGAGTCCAGCCTCTTCAAGATCCATTGTAATAAGTGACTCGCATGCATGGCATGTCATTCCAGAGATAGTTAGTGTGTATGTGTTCATAGTATTTATTGATTATTAATTATTTAAGAGCATGTTTGAACGTCTGAGTCACATTCTGGCTCGACGGCTTCAGGCAATGCGTCGACTACCAGGAACTCTCCATACGACATACCCATGCCGCAAGTAAATGGTATACGGCCCAATTTTGTTGGCGTAAATTCAATTATCGTATCGCCACTGCGCGACAATGATTTATTAATACCTAGCGAGGAAACTACAAGTACAGAAGTACAACCGCTCGCGCCAGAGCCATCAATTACCCACTTAACTGGCACGTCTTTTTGAATAGTTATAACACTTGGAATGTAATTAATGCCTTGTACCGCCATATTCACAATCTGTTCACCACGCGCAACGGTATTTGCAACTCCTGCTGTTTGTTCTGTACTTGTTCCGAGAAACTGATTCGTATTAATGCCCATGAGGTTAAGACTGTTCTTGACGTTAAACAAACCAAGAAGCAATACAACAGATCCAGCAATAAGCATAAACCATCTATACCCACTTCCTCGCGACGATGCAAAGCTCGCAAGAAAACCAATTCCGATTAATGCTGGTAGCGTACCTAATGCAAACACAAACAAGGTCATTGCTCCGGCAAAAAAACTGCCGGTCGTGAGTGCATACAGTTGCATAGATTGAGTAAATCCACAGGGCAGGAAGAACGTCAGCGCTCCTAATGCAGATGGAATCCACCACTCTTCTCGTTCAGCCATGTCGTGAATCCAGTGACTCCATTTTTTTGGCATACGTGGGATCCACTTCTTTGAACCACCTAAACCTAAAAGATCGAGAGCAAGCAAGATCATAACCAACGCTGCGATCATAGAAACCAACCCCATTATAAACGGAGACGGCGCGAGGGCGCTACCAATAAAAGCAACAACTCCACCAAGTAGGAAATACGACACAATACGACCGCCATTAAAGAAGAGATGCGCACGCATTAGTTGCCATTTGGATGCATCTGGATTGCTACGCTTCACTGTCGCTGTAAACGTTAATACCAAACCACCAACTACTGCAATACATGATGACACTGACGCAATAAGGCCAATACCAAATATTGCACCATAGCTAATGTTTTCTCCTACTGATGCATCGAACGACGTCAATCCAAATACAGAGATAATGACATATACAACTATTAATGTGATGCCAATCTTAATAATATGTTTCCAATCAAACGCAGTGTCGATATCGTTTTGACTTTCCACCAGATCATATTCAGTATCTTCAAGAGCTGTTGCAATGTCGTTACGATCGATAACAGAACCTGATGTGCAGACAACTATGCATTCTCCTGTAGAATGATCAACGTTTGCCTTCTCAACGCCATTAATTTTTTTGAGTTTCCTCTCTATAATTACTTCACAACTCGTGCATGTCATACCACCTATGTGGAACAACTGATTTTTATTTGCCATTGTTACTTTAATATTTGTTAGTATCCTAATGTACTATATATTCCGACTTTCTTTAAGTGTCTTCTTCCATCAACTACAGTACCTATAACAGACAGTATATCCTCTATCACCTACATACTCAAATGAGAAACCGGACTTCCAAGAGCGGCCATGAGACTCAAAACTACAATTACCACACATACAACAACAAACCCGATAGTTGCTGCATCCATTGTTTTATTCTCCTTACTGAAATAGGGCAGAATAATGAGTAGAATAAGTAACACGAGGGGCGCGAGTACGATCATTTTCATTCCCCAGACGTTCTCAAACCCATACACCCATAACAAATACCATGGCGGCTTTGTTACCTCTAACCCATTGTATGGTGCGCTCATGAATGGTGCAGGAACAATAGCAAGTAACGCTGTAATGCTCCACAACACCGCAGTTGCATATCCCCACACTCTTAACTGATGAAACCTGAATTTCCTCTTCTTTACTTTTTCTGCTGCTGTGATAACGGAATGTAATACAACTCCCACTTGCTTGGTCAACCCTTTAAATGACCGAGCAAGCATTGCGTGAGCAGCAAGTAGTATGAGCAAACCGGTTGGTAACAAAATTGCGTGAGAAACGTAGAATCTCATCAATGCCATACTTCCATCTCCAAAGAAAGCCGCGATATGCGATATGCCCCATGGAAGATACTCTGCAACGCCAACCCAAAAGTGAGCATATGCCTCAAACGCCTCTTGATCGGATCGCAAGAATGTACCAAAGAGTAGCGCAAGCGCAACTATCACAAACATCGGTAGCCCAGTCCAGTATGCGATTCTCTTTTGTTTATCTACAACTTTTGTAAATACCAGCCGTGAAACATGAAGTAGCAGGAGCACAAGCAACAAATCTGAAGCCCAGTAATGCAGGTTTCGAATATACGACACAAGCGGAACTGCAATAATGTTTTGAATGCTCTGGTACGCGTACTCAGGAAACGGTAAATAGAATAATGAGAGCACCATTCCTGTTATTGTGATGAGTAACAACATACTTAATACCAATGCGCCAATCAAGAATCCAACACTTCGAAAATTCTTGAGTAACACATTCTGAACTCCAGGTCGCAATCGAACAATGAAAGCAACCAACGCGATAAGCAGTGCTGCAATCAACACTTTTATAACTGAACGACCAGCCTCTACTTTAATTACCGCTTCATTGAGACTTGCCACGCCAGCCTCTGTCAAACCGTCGTCTACATCACGCATCTCAAACCCACCTCCTATAGACGCAGGAGCATGAAGCATAGGGACATCTTTCACTCCGCCGTCATGAGCCGAGTGTGCAAATGACACACTCGGGATTATTAATGCGAGAACTACGACAATGACGAGGTAATACTTATTGAACATACTGATCAAGAACAGATGCAACTGATTCGAATGGTAACGCACCAGGAATAGTATCAATAATCTCACCAGATTCATCAATTACAACTGAGAACGGCGTACCAGTTGCACCCAATGCCTGTGCTTCGTCAGAATCTGCAGTTACCTTCGCTGTGTACTTACCTGATTCTAGACAATCTGTGAACGTGGCACTGTTAAGACCGACGGTATCCGCAATACTAAATAATTCACTGTCTGCTAACTGATTATTAGATGGCGTTACCTCGAACAACTCATCAACATATTCCCAGAATTTATCTTGATCACCTGCACACTCGGTTGCCTCAGCCTCACGCGGTGCTTTTGGATGGAGACTTGTTAGTGGAAACTGTTTATATGCCCAACGTACTTTTCCGTCATATTCATCCATAACTTGCTGCATTGTTGGGTGGAATCGTTTGCAGAACGGACATTCCGGATCTGAATACTCCACCACCGTAATACTGCCTGTACCCCGGACATGATCGAGAGATTCGATATCAACGGTACCAGATGCTTTAGGAGGAGCGGTTGGTTGTGCTGCCGGCGCCGTAGCTGCGGTCTTCTCAACTCCGCCAGTAGTCTTTGTAGTCGCTGTTTTTGAAGATGATGACCCACTCAGCGTCAGGCTCAACATAATAATGAAGCCAAGTAATGATGCAACAGCCGTCATGACCACGACTCCTGACCAGAACGCAAATCGAGGTGTCACCTGGTCAAAGAATGATTGTTTTGTTTTCTCTTCCATAATTTTTTGGTTAATGAGTTTTTTATTCAGTAACAACATCTGTTGCTTCCGCGGAATCGGTAGCCTCAGCAGCTTCTAATGCAGCAGCACGAGCAGCATTTTGTTGTACAACAAATTCATCCCATGCTTCTTTCCCTCCCGAAAGATTGGCAACATTCGTATACCCAAGCGATATCAACTCTTCTGCCGCGATTGCACTCATGTTTCCAGACTGACAATACAATGCAATAGGTGCATTTTTATCCGTCGGTAGCAAAGGGTCAGTAGCAATACTCTCATACGGAATAAACAGATCTTGATCAGTGATGTGATCTTGCTCAGGTGTATGTACGTCGATAACGGTTGCGCCATTATTCACAACAAATGCTGCAAAATCATTTGGCCCTACATTCTTCACTGCTATCACAGGCGCTGCCTGCTCTACTGGATCTGCTTCTGCAACCTCTTCGCTGTCATTACGAGATCCACTAACAGCATAGAAAAATCCTGCTGCAAGGAATACCGCAACTATGCCCAAGGCCCATGCGTACCGCGATGATGTTACTTCTTTTTTTTCTTCTTTCATAGTGTATTATTTAGCAACCTCCGACCATTTTTGGTACGGACGCTGGTTCTAATTGTGATGTTGCAGTACTTGCTGATGAATCAATGGTCGCTGCTTTTGCTGTGCCTGCGCCAGTTGTAAGAACAAATCCAAAGTAGAGATTTGAAACAACAACCAGTAAAAGGACACCTAGCTCAATTACCCTTAAATTATCAACAGGTGTATCTTTCTTCTTTTTTACCACTGTCTTTTTTTCTGCTGTTGGTTCTTTTTCTTTTGATTCCATAATGGTTATGATGCATTATTAATTAAGAATGTTGCACTATTAAATGTACCTGTTTGCGTAAGTTCGAGCGCTTTTGAGGATGCGTCAGATGGGAAAAACAATGTTTTCCATTTCACCCATTCCTCCAGAATTTGATCATCTGTCATGCTTGGAAATGCTTCAAGCAAGTATCGTGTTAATCCACGCATTGCTTTTGCATGAGCGCATCCACATGCTGATACACCATTATCAAACACAACAGTATCCGCGCTGCAGCAATATTCACAACTAATCATAAGAACAATACGAATATAGCGCGCAAGAGCATTCGCTTCCAGTATGGATGGATCTTGATTTGGATCATACTGGCGCATAATATCCATTGCCGCAACCGGATCATCATATGAAACACCAAGAACCGTACCATACACAGGCGGAACTCCTCTTGGCTTAATGATTTCAAAGATTGCAGAAATAGCTGCGTCTGTCTCGGGCTGACCAACATATGATGCAAGGGACGTTTGCATACGCATGCTCGCATTACCAGCCATCGCTGTGCTGGCACTCTGGATAAAGAGCATATTTATTCCAACAGTCACCCCAAGCATACTTACAATGACGGCACGGACTTTATTGTATCGCTGTTCACTATTCGACATATTACTCTTGTAACTTATAAGCCCCTGCTCCGAGGTCTAGATCAATTTCAGCCCATATCTTCACCTCTGGCACTGTGTCCAATTCAGGACTGGTAAGAATGGAAATGGTTTTAAAGAATCGACCCTCTGGCTCTTCGTGCAAATTCGGATCAAACGAAACAGTCAACACTCCTTCGTCGCCACTGCTCAACGTGGATACATCAATCTCAGCAGATGTACATGCGCAACTTGTTGGAACTCCTGTCACCTCTACTGTTTCCGTGCCATTGTACACAAACGGAAAGTCATAGCTCACAATACCTCCACTTTGCTTCAATACACCAAACTCATGTTCAGCTTCAGCAAACGCGAAATCACCCTGAACATTTGTGTATATACTCTCCTCCTTCTTATCAAGCGCAAGAAATGCTTCCTCATACAACACATCTCCTGACAGTTGTAACGTTGTTACCGAACCTTTTGGAACATCAATACTTGAGGTGCTCATAACTCCATCTGGTGCAGCACTTGTCTCTAACACAACAGACCGAGTAATCGGTCCAACCGCATCAGGACCATGTGCCATTGGATCAAACACAGCTTTTATTTTGAATTGCTCACCCGGTTGTATAACGCGCTCCCATGGGCCCCGCTTGCTATGCAAACCAAACTCCATAGATTCATCACCATTTCCCGAAACAAGAGTGACAGAGGTACACATACATGATGTGGTGAGATGTGAAATAAGCAGAGGTTCTTTCGAAGAATTCACCATATCAAATACATGTTCTACTTCTCCTCCTTTGATATTGATTTCTCCCCAATCATACTCTGTTGCACCCATTGCGTTCACTGTGCCGCTTGGCCACACAACTGCAGTCTTAGAATCACCATTAGATGCAGACGACAACCACGCAATCCACGCAATGAAAGCAATCGCAACAACGATACCGGCAATTATTTTTTTATTCATAGAACCAAAAACTACTATTAAATACTCCTAAAGTACCTAATAGTGCCTCATTCTATGAGTTGAACTGTTTTGAATAAATAAAATGGCGAATACCAAGAATCTGGTATGCGTCCATATTGACGCACCGCAAGATATAAAACAACAAAAGAAA
This sequence comes from uncultured Gammaproteobacteria bacterium, assembly GCA_964569285.1. GTDB lineage: Bacteria > Patescibacteriota > Patescibacteriia > UBA9570 > XYC2-FULL-38-9 > CAZMTW01. Next base: position 5,119 of record CAZMTW010000016.1, on the reverse strand, counting down.
TGACGCTAAGTACAAATAAAAACAGTTGTACAATCGTGTACGTATCAGAATAAGAACTTACCGCAGTAGCTAAACAATGTTCTGCACATGCATCTTGTGCAGCATCAGAACACATACCATCGTCACATGATGAAACCATTCCCATATCTCCATGATCACTCGGCATAACCGACGCAGGAACAACTCCACTATACAATAGAGTAGAAGCGATAATAACAATGAGAGCAATATATTTCATATCAGTATTAGTATAGTGACAAAAATATTATTTGTCTATTCTAACAATTTCTTTCGCAACATCACCGCATTCGCAGACACAATGACAGTACTAACAGACATAAACACCGCGGCGAACGCCGGTTGTAGAATAATCCCCTTAAACGCGAACACGCCGGCGGCAAGTGGAATCGCTATGACATTATATCCTGTAGCCCAGAACAAATTCTGGAGCATCTTTTTGTAAGTCATCTTTGACAGCCGTATTACCTTTGGAATATCGCGCGGGTCGTTCTTCACTAATATAATCCCCGCTGACTCGATCGCAACATTTGTACCAGCACCGATAGCAATGCCAATGTCTGCCTGCGTCAATGCTGGTGCATCGTTCACGCCATCACCAACCATCGCAACCTTCATTCCCTTCTCTTGTAGTAGCTTCACCTTTTCTGATTTCTTATCCGGCATGACGCGAGCGAAATACTCATCGATCTTGAGCTCTTCTGCAACCCATGCTGCAACCTCTTCGGTATCACCCGTAATCATAGCGGTTTTCACTCCCATCTCCTTCAGTTCCTGTATGGCCTCACGAGACTCTTCTCTAATGACATCTGTAAGTGCAATTGCACCCTGAAGCTGACCCTCAACAACAACATAAATCACCGTTTTTCCCTGACCAGCCAGTTCCTTGGTGCTCTCTTCAAAATTCTTTTCAACAGATATATTAAAATCTTGCAATACCTGTGGACTCCCAACAACAACGTGTTTTCCTTCTAAATTCGCTTCAGCCCCTTTTCCAGGCAATCGAGAAAAGTCTGACGCCTGTTGCAATGTAATCGACCGCACATGTGCTTCGTTTACAATGGCTTTCCCTAGCGGATGTTCAGAATGATTATTCACTGACGCCGCAAGTTCCAACACGCTTGCTTCTGTTGCATCACCAACAGGAAGAATTGCATCAACCCCAAACTCTCCTTTTGTGAGTGTTCCGGTCTTGTCAAAAAGTATAACATCTACATTTCGCGCTGCCTCAAGAGCCATTCGTTGCTTAACCAGAAAGCCGTTCTTGGCCGCTTTTGTTGTTGAAATAGATGCAACCAATGGTATGGCCAGACCAAGCGCATGAGGGCACGTAATGACGAGTACAGCGACCATTCGCTCAAATGCGAATGCAGTACCTGCGTCCGTGGTAAGCCAGCTTGCCAAAGTCACTCCACCAACAATCACGGCAATTGCTGTAAGATACAACGCAGCGCGGTCAGAAAGCATCTGCAAACGCGACTTCGATGCCTGAGCCTCTGCAACTAAACGCATGACGTTAGCTAAAAATGTATCATCACCAATATTTGTCACTGCAACCTGAAGTGAGCCGTCACCATTAATAGTTCCAGCAATGACTTCATCCCCTTCCTGCTTCTCTACTGGCTTTGACTCGCCTGTTGCAATTGATTCGTCAATATCGGAATCCCCTTTAGTAATTTTTCCATCGGCAGGAACTTTGCCACCTGGCTTTACCAGCACGATATCTCCTGTCTTGAGCTCGTCCAGCGTCACTGTCACCGTTTTTCCATTGCGGAGCACCTCGGCAGAATCTGGCAGCAATTTTGATAGCTCTTTCAAAGCGCCCTGTGCACCGGTGACTGCACGCATCTCAATCCAATGCCCAAGAAGCATAACCGTAATCAAGGTGGCTAATTCCCAAAATAGAGTTTTTTCACCACAGGTAAACACAACGTAAATACTGTAGGTATATGCGGTCGTAACTGCCAATGCAATCAAAGTCATCATTCCAGGCAACTTTGCTCTCAACTCTCTGTATGCAGAAGCAAGAAATACCCATCCACCATAAAAGAAGATAACTGAAGACAATACCAGTGGTAAATATGCGGACCCAGTGAACACCGGTGCCTCATACGACAACAAGTCCTGTACAATTGGTGAGTACGCAACAACAGGAATCGACAAAATCAGACTAACCCAGAACTTTATCTTAAAAATATTTGTAGAGTGACCTTTGTGCTTGTCGGCCGTCCCATGTTTAGCATGGTCGTTTTTTGCAGGAACCAAGGCCATACCACATTCAGGGCACATACCTTCATGGTCTTGCACAACATTAGGATGCATGGGGCAGGTGTACTGTATCTTCTCGTTACTATCGTGTCCAGAATTGTTCATAATACTATGTTAAAGGGAGTTAAATACTTATAATACTATGCCTGCAGTTCCAGTCCACTGAAACACTCGTTCTGGAACATCACCCACATCTTTCACCCGTAATTCTACAAAATCTGGCATTGGCTTAATAGCTTTGAAAGTTAACTGCCCTTCTCTATGATGCCCACCAGCACCTGGCCCCTCCCAGAGTGAAGGTGTATAGACAGTACCCGTGTTATCAGTAAGCGAAACTACCTCAAGTGGCGAGCCTTTTTTTTACGTCCATTCCGCATACTGGATCTACGTGAGTCGCAGTTGTCATCAATGATTTAGATGGCTTGTTAAACAAAGATGAAAAAAATGACATATATATATTGATAGTATATTAAAAATTACGAATGCTTTGAAACAAGCTGATTGTAGATCCACGCAAAAGCAAAACCAACAACAAAGGTGATAATTGCAGCTTCAATCATACCCCCTATTGTTCCACCAATCGTCGGTGAAAAAAACATGTGATATTGCTCCATTCCAGAGACAGCACCTTTATAAATACCTATGCCACCAAAAATACCTAAAACAAGCATAACAAGTGCTGATACGGCAGCAGCTGCTACGCCAAGTGATGTTGCATGTAATTGTTTCATATGCGTCGTATGTACTTATTTATAAATCTTTATTTATTCGATCAAACTCTTTCTTCGTGATCTCCCCTTTTGCATACCGCTCTTTCAGTAAGTCTTGAGCAGACTTCCCATTATTACCTGGCTTATTCAATGCTGATATCTGTGAGTTCATGACAAACCACACAATACCAACCGCACCTGCGATAATAAGTATCCACCATGCCCACATACCCATTCCGTAGCCAAACCATCCACCACTTCTAAATATTCCATTCATCATATATTTATTTCTTTCTCGATAATCGATAAATATCCATAATTTCCTTCGTGGCTTTTGTGACATCACCATTCTTCATTTGTTCTGCCACATGAGTAGACAAGTGATTTTCAAGCAATAAATCCTCAACTCCAGACAACGCGTTCTTCACCGCCATGGTCTGGTGAATAATATCCACACAATAGACCTCCTCATCTACTTGACGCTGAAGGGCCTTGACCTGCCCTTCGACAATTTTAAGACGTCGAATAAGACTTTTTTTATTATCTTGTTTCATATGATCAAAGAATACCCCTAGGGGGTATTCTTGTCAAACCGGCACGATCACGCGCTATTCTACAATAATAGTAGCGGTCATGTATGGATGCGAGGTGCAGTGATATGCGTATGTTCCCGCCTCTGTAAACGTAAACTCAAACGTTTGATTCTTTGGAAGCAAATCACTTGCAAATACACCGTCGTCACTCGTCACAGTATGTTTCGTTGTGTCCTTATTCTGCCATGTCACCGTTGTTCCAACAGCCACAGTAATAGAGTCGTCGTCGAATGCAAAATTTTCTATATCAACGCTCTGAGTTTCGTTATCTTCCTCATCATCTGTATCCTCTTCATCATCACCGTCTTCATCATCTTCGTCATCATCTATTCCATCATTGTCGCTATCCCATTCCTCTCCATCCACTTCATCTTCATCGTCTATACCATCATTATCATCATCGTCATCTCGATGATCTCCTATACCATCATTATCGTGATCAATATCTTCATGACAACCATCTTCATCCCAATCATTTAAACCGTCGTTATCATCATCAAGATCATTTAAATCCTTCGTACCGTCATCGTCATGATCCCTACGCTTCAAACTCGCCTCACTTGCATCAGGCACCCCGTCGTTATCATCATCCTTATCAACCTTGTCTTTAAACTTGTCATTGTCATGATTATCCTTGTATTTCCCCTTCTCAATAAAATCAGGAATGCCGTCTCGGTCACTGTCTTCACTTTTATTTGTGAGACGATTTTTCTTCTCCTTATGTTCAATTGCATTCTTTGCTTCTTTGTTGTCTCGGATACCGTCATTGTCATTATCTAATTTGTACTTGCCTTTTTCTATACAATCCGGGTATCCGTCGGCATCATCATCACGATCTTTTGAATCAACAATGCCATCATCGTCGTGATCTATAGGCATTAAGTCGCTAACATCTGGAGTACCATCTTTGTCGCTATCTTTTCCGCTTACTGCTCCAACAGCCTGGGTTAGGCTAAAAGAAAGCATTCCTACTGTGAATACTATAATCACAACCGTTAAAGAACGCTTCGTATTAATACTCATGGTATTTTTCATATTGTATTTTTAATTCTTCTCAACTAGAAGAAAGTGTAGCACAAAACAAACAATAGTGTATAATGAGGCTGATTATGATCATTTCACATAAACACAAGTTTATCTTCAGTAAACCGCGCAAAGTAGCTGGTACGAGTGTTGAAGTTGCACTTTCACAGTACTGCGGGCCTGAAGATGTAATTACGGTCAATGTTGCGTCGAAAGACATTGATGAAGACAGTTATACCGATTATGCACGCAATTGGGATGGATTTTTCAATCACATCAAACCAGCACGCATCATAAAAAAGATTGGTCGCAAGCAGTGGGACGATTACTTTACGTTTACTATTGTCAGAAATCCATGGGACATGGTTGTTTCGCGTTACTTCTGGAACATGAAAAAAGCCACTCCTAGTATGGGTCCGTTAGCAGTACTTGGTGCAATTGCACACTCCCCTTTTAATACCGACCTCTACGGAAAATTATTTAATGCAACAAAACGAGCACTCTTGC
>CAZMTW010000015.1:0-13367 GCA_964569285.1 uncultured Gammaproteobacteria bacterium | reverse complement strand
GGGTAATGTGTTAACACAACTTGTTTGACGTTTGCGGTATTCGCAAGTTGTGCTACATCTTCTGCCCCCATGTGTCCTCCAGATTCATCCCGCCCTCCAAAATAACATTCACTCAGTAGAAGATTGGCGTGATCAGCAAGTTGCACTAGCTCATCATTGTACGCCGTGTCTCCAGTATAGCACATGCTCTTTCCATCTGCTTCAATGCGGATTCCGATAGCACTAATTGAATGTTTCATTGGCGCAGCGGTAATTGTCAGATCCCCTATAGTAACTGTTTGGTCGTAGAGCTCCTTCACCTCTGGAATATGATCCCATACCGTAACGATTACACGTCTGAATTGCTCAAAATAATCTTTAAAACCTTTTGGCCCGTAGATCACTACTTCTTTTGTGAGACTGCCATCTTCGTGGCTCAGGGTATACGATTGTAAATATGCCATAAGATCAGAAATGTGATCTGGATGGATGTGTGTGATGATAATCGCATCAATTGTTCTCCAATTGATTCCTGCTTGAGCAAGATTTATAATATTTCCTCGGCCGAAGTCGAGTTTGAGTGTTGTTTCTTTATGTTGCACGATGTATCCAGCAGACGCAACGGGCTGATCGATCCTCCAATCGGATGTACCAAGTAGTGTCAGTTTCATTTGTTTGAACGATATTTTTTTAGTGTTGCAATGTCGTGAGCGCGTCCTTCTGGTGGGGTTTCCAAACAAAATGACTGTCCTTTCAGCTTTGGGTGTTGAAGAATATGTTTTGCAGCGCCTTCTCCCATATACCCTTGTGCAATGTGCTCGTGCCTATCTTTATTTGAACCGCATTCTACTTTTGAATCATTATATTGAACAACGATGAGATTTTTTACTCCTATCTCTTTGTCGAACTCTTTCAGCGCGTCATCTGTTCCCTTTTTTGTGGTCCAATCGTATCCGCTACCAAATGCATGCTGCGTGTCTAAGCAGACTCCTGCTTTTGCTTTTTTCTTTACTCCTTTGTAGAGCTGTCCGACCTCCTTGAAGTTCATTCCTACCACTGCTCCTGCACCCGCTGCGTTTTCTATAAGAAGCTTTGTTGAACCGGTATACCCATCAAGGACTTTATTAATGGATTCGATTGCTTTTTTGATAGCATCTTGTTTATCATCGTAATCTTTTGCTGATCCGGTGTGAAACATCATTCCAGTCACTCCCAACGCATTACATGCTTCTAATCCTTTTTGTAGAAGTGTGATGGATCCATTTCTGATGCGATTATTTTTTGATGCAAGGTTAATGAGGTAACTGGCATGGACATACGTGTCAGTGAATCCATATTGCTTGCAGTTTGATTTGAACTCTTCTATTTCTTGTTGTGTGAGTTTCTTTGATGCAAAACTACGAGGTGACCCAACAAAAAATTGAAACGTTTCGCACTTTTCTTTATGTGCGTTTAGTGGTGCATATTGAGGTCCGCCAGCAGCGGAAACATGTGCTCCTATTCTTTGCATATGTGTGTAGTATAGAACAGATTGCCCTTTTTGTCTTGACTATTTTATGTTTTTTGGTAAGCTCGACCGGCTAGAAACACCTCATTAAGGATGGTGTTTCTCAGATCCTTCGGGATACGGAGTCACCTGTGACCGAGCACGAAACCCACCGTCCGCATCTCCTGACGTGGACGATCTTGATCCTCGGGGTCATGCTGGTCGTCGGAGCGTTCTGCTTCGACCGCCCCACTCCCCAAGTCGAGGAGGATCCGATCGTCGAACCCGCGTCAGTGGTTCCCGTGGCCACGGCCCCTACCACGATTCGCGGCAAGGATCTCCCTCTAGACACGGTACAGCACCGATACATGGAGGCCGAAGACCTGGCCATCGGCAGTTGGGGGTGGTGTTCTGGAGATGAGAACTACCACCCTGACCCGCCAAGCCACATCACGATCACAACCGGACCACATCGGTGGCATGATGAGATCTACGGAGTGGCCCTGGGTGCGGACTCGAGCTCTGCAAAGTTCACTCTGACGCCATCGAACACGTCGATCATTCTCCGATTTCCGCAAGAAGCCACCCATCTGTGGGTGGCTACACCAACCGAAAGCGGCTGGCAAGTACTGGGGTCGGTGAGCCTCATGACCAGCTCAGGAGTAGACTGGTGTGGCTACACCGGCACGATCAAGGGCCTACCCGGACCGGAGGAGGAAGTCGTCGAACTCAACCTGGGAATCCAGGTGACTGTCGACTACCAGCCGGACGACCACCAGCTCAACTGGCGCTGAGTCGGTCGACTCCTCAACACAGACTGCATGAGCCGCGCATGAAACGCGCGGCTCGGCACCTTTTTTCTACTACTGATCAAGACATTCCCATAACGACAATCCGGTCGCTGGATGCTCTACTCGTTTAAGTGGATCACCTTCTAGTACCCAAAATATAATTTCTGCAGCAAGAATAGTTGTGCCACTTTTTAAATGTCCTCCAATTGCGTTGCCATCAACATCTCCACATGTGATGTGTATATGAGGGAACGGTTTACCATCCTTCATCGAGACATTTCCCGTCGCGTTCATAATCTCTAGCTGTTTTTCTTCTATTCGCGTCTCGTATTCTTTGGTCTCTTGATTGTAGTAATAGAACTCAAACCGTTTTGTGCCACCAATAATATTCACCCATGCGGCTGTGATGTTTTCTTTTTCTATAAATACTTGAATAGACTCTAGCAGGCCATCCCCCAATTCAAATCGCCCAACGAGCGTTCTTGATATGTTCATTTCTTGTATCATGCCTATTTTCCTGATGGTACTATTTCAGCTTAAACGTCTTCTTTGAACTCCATGGGCTACATTGATCATAATATGAGGTACATGCCTGTACTGTAATAGTGTATTTCTTCCCAATTGAGAGATCACTAATAGTCACTTTATTATCGTAGGAGTAACTGGATTCGATTAAATCCTTATTCTTCTTTTTGTGTACCTTATAATTATAGACGCACGTTGAAGCACTACAGCGCAATGGAGCATTCCACTTCATTGTGACAGAACGAAAAGCGCTACTTTGTTTTTTCTTTACTACCTTCTTTGCTTTACTTGGCGCTGTTGTATTTTCGATATCGTCCCAGTCACCTACTCCATCTGCATTTGTTGCTCGCATTCGAATGTAATATGTGGTGTTACTATTCAAGCCAGTTACGGTTGCTGTACGCGCATCACCGTCTGTAGAAGCAGCCGATGCATTTGAAAAGTTATCATTACTTGCCACTTCAATATCATAGCTCGTTATTACAGGGTCCTCTTCATACACATATGGCTCGTCCCATGTTATGACCAGTTGAGATGATGTTGCACTTTCGACAGCAATGTTTTCTACATAGCTGGGAGCATAGGCATATACACTTGAGGGAGCAAAGAACAAGCAGATCCCAAGAGTGAAGAAACTAACAACGAGTATATTTATTTTTTTCATATGTTTCTTATTGAAATGAATTAATCATTATATTTACGTAAGTATACACCACCACACGGAATTACAGCAACGGATGCAATTAATCTACCCCCGATACCAAAATTTGATAAAAAAACGACCCGCGTGATGCGGGCCGTCTTCGTTAGAAACTATTTCGTTGCTGCTTCGAGAACTTCGAATGTTGCTTTATGCATTAATGCATTTTCCATTCGCGCTCGGTGTGCTGGAGATTCAATTTCCTGCACCATCTCTGGCATCTGCGCATATACCTTTTTCATTTGTTCCAACTCTTCATCGACTTTCTTTGCGTCAATCTTTATGTCTTCTGCAATTGCAACCTCGCGCATAACTAATGCAGCCTTAATGCGCATCTGTGCTTGATCGACAAATCCTTCCTTTAACCCTTCTTCAGTTTTATCAAGATGTTGTAAGTAATCCTCAAACTTCAACCCTTGTTGTGTGATATTCTGCTTGAGCTCACCCAACATTTTTTGTGTCTCTTCGTCGATTAGCTGATCAGGCAGCTCATCAAACTCTGACTTCTTCACAAGCTCCTCTATTAAAGCTGACTCGAACTTTTCTTGAATTTCTTGCTTCAGCTCCTTCTCAATATTCTTTCGTATTTCTTGCTCAAGCAACTCCACAGTCTTGAAGTTCATCTCCTGAGCCATTTCATCATTTAACTCTGGAAGCTCAATTTCATACACGTCCTGCAATGTTACTGTCGCGCTGGCCTTTACCCCTTGAAGATCCTTTTTGTGATACTCCTTTGGGAAAGTGACATCAAACTTCTTCTCTTCACCCTTTTTCATTCCAATGATATTTTCTTCAAAACCAGGAATAAACTGACCCTCGCCTAGTGTTAGAGGTTGTTTCTCGCCTTTACCACCTTCAATGGAAACTCCATTTACTTGGAGATCAAAGTCGATCACTGTTTTGTCGCCGTCTTTTGCTTCGCGATCAACTAATTTCTCTTTTGCACGCATGGTGCGCAAATCTTTCAAAGTTTTTTCGTATTTCTTCTCGTCAAATTCAGCTTTTTCTTTTTTGCTCTTCAACTTTTTATAGTCGCCGAGCTTCACCTCTGGCATGAGAGGAACAATAGCCTTGTACACTACTGGATTGCCTGGCGCCAACTTTTCAATGTTGATGTTTGCACGCCCAACAACCTGCAACTTCTCTTGATCAACTGCATCAGAATACGTTGCTTCAACAATCGCATTGAACGCTTCTTCATATATTGCTTGCTCACCAACCTCTTTGGCAAGAACTTCATACGGCACTTTGCCCTTACGAAAACCTTTTATCTCAACTTGTTTTGAAATCTGTGCTGCGGCCGCATCAATATACGGTTGTGTCTCTTCAACAGAAATCTCTATCGTGAGCTCTGCTTGCGACTTGGGTAAAATTGTTGATGTAACGTTCATTATTCTTTTCCAAATTTATCTGCATAGAGTTTGACTGACTCCAGCACAGTTTCCTGTGCATCCTTCTTGCCCCGGAATCCAGTTGTCTCCACCTCTTTACCTTGCATTATCTTATATGTGTTAAAGAAATTCTCAATCTCTTTTAATGTATGTTCACCAATGTCTGATAATTCCTTTACATGATCATATCGAGGATCTTCTGCTGGTACAGCGACGATCTTATCATCTGACTCACCTCCATCGATCATTCCAAGTACACCAACAGGACGTACTTCAACCAACATTCCTGGGGCTAATGGGAATGTGGTCAAAACCATAACGTCGAGCGGGTCGTTGTCATGCCAATAGGTTTGTGGTGCAAATCCATAATCAAATGGATAGTACTGTGAACTAAAGAGTACACGGTCCAGCTTGATCAATCCGGTTTCTTTGTCGATCTCATATTTGTTTGCTGAACCTCGAGGGATTTCGATAATCGTGTTAAATGTCTCTGGCGAGTTGTCGCCAAGTGGCACATCATGCCATAAGTTCATTGCGGACATAGATATATATGTTATTTATCTTTTTTTTCTGACTCTTCCTCTGACTCTTTTTCTGAGGCTTCCGTAGGTTCTTCTGTTGAATCTTCCTTTGGTGCGTCAGTTGTAGGTTCCTCTTTTACTTCTTCAGTTGGTTCCTCTTCGTCAGATGTATCTTCTTTTTTGTCAGATTCTTCGTCTGTTGGCGTGCTGGTCGTTTCATCTTTCATCACATCAATCTTCCATCCAGTGAGCTTTGCAGCCAAACGAACATTCTGTCCACCCTTACCAATGGCAAGTGACAATTGGTCTTCCATAACAAATGCTTGAGCGGTCTTTGTATCTTCTTTCAACACAACAGAAATAACTTTTGCTGGCGACAATGCATTGACAATGAACTTCACGGTGTCTTCATCAAATTCGATGATATCGATTTTCTCGCCTCCAAGTTCATTCATCACTGTTTGGACACGTGAACCTCGTTGACCAACACATGATCCGATTGGGTCGATGTTGTCGGCAAGACTTGCTACAGCAATTTTGGTGCGTGACCCACCTTCTCGAGCTACGGCTCTAATCTCAATAGAACCAGTTCCAATTTCTGGCACTTCCATTGCAAATAATTTACTGACCATATCTGCTGCTGATCGAGATGCAATAATTTCTGGTCCTTTGTTTGTCTTCTCAACAGAAAGCAAGAATACTTTGTAACGATCTCCAATGTTGTATCGCTCGTTTCGGATTTGTTGACCAGGTGGCATCATTGCAGTTGCTTGCCCAAGATCCATAAAGACCATCGGTCCTTCAACACGATGAACCGTCGCATTCACAATTTCGCCAACACGGTCTTTGTATTGATTGAATAGTGTTTCGCGTTCTGCTTCACGCAGTTTCTGAATAATAACCTGCTTTGCAGTTTGCGCTGCAACACGTCCGTACTCGTCTGGCTGGGGAAGTTCGTTGATGATTTCGTCTCCAATTTCTGCACCATCTCTTGATTCCAACGCTTCGCTCAAAGGAATGTCTGTTCGCGGATTGAATCGGCGCACTTCTTCTTCCTCTTCTCCTTCTTTCTTTTCTTCTCTTTTATCCTCACGTTTAAAGTCACGTCGTTCTAGGCGGCGCTGTTCACGTTCCTTTTCTTCTGCTGCAACTGCAGCAAGTTCTTCTTCGGTCGGATCTGCAACAACCTCTTTTACATCATAAATCTGACTGGTTCCATCTTCTGGATTGAATTCAACGCGACAGTTCAGATTTTTGTTGCCATATTCCTTTCGGTACGCAACAGCCAATGCTGACTCAATAGAGTCGATGACCGATTCGAATGGAATGTTTTTCTCGTCACATAGCTGTTCTATCGCCATGATCAGTTCACTTTTTGCCATAAATATTCTTGTAATTAGTCAATTTTTTTGGGCACAAAAAAGCTAGTATCAGAGATACTAGCGTTCATAACCGCAGTATAGCGCGATGGTGCTTGATGTCAAGTATAAGTATACCTTGACATTTTACCTTATTTTTTATACCTTCCCCCTACCTTTCGGCCCTTCTATACAGAGGGTCGTTTACGAGGAGACCGAAATGTCTGAAATGCCCGAAACCATCACCTGCGTCGGAGTCCCCGATGCCCTGGGCAAGGTGCAGTCCTCGCTCAACTGGGCGCGGCAGAATCGCGTCGATCTGGTGCGCCTGGACGTACGTATCACCCTGCCGACCCTGGTCGTCGCTTCCTTCGTCCAGGTGCTGGAGGCCAGCCCCGGACAGCAGGCGGAGGAGCGTGACGTCTACTTCATCACCCTCCCGGGAGACGGACGTGACTTGGAAGTGCTGCGCGCCGGCCTCATGGAGAAGGGCTGGCTCCAGACCACCGACCCGAACCAGCTCGACGTGCCGCTGCCCGAGGAGTAGCGGCGCACTGTGAGTGCAGTCATAGGCCGACGGATGCCAAGGAGAGCGTCCGCCGGCCTCCTTTTTTTATATCAAAAAACCACCCATATGGACGGTCTCTTGAAAGCGTTAGTTGTCGTTCTTGTCCGACGAATTCTGCTCGGATGAAGTGTCTTTTTTGACGACTTCAATGTTCTTGTTTTCCTTTGGCGCGTGTAATTCCAACTGTTGTTGGTTTGCTGGCTCCTTGGTTGCCTCAGTAACGACTGTTTCTTTTTTCTCTGAAGAGTCGTTATCTTTGTTTCCTTTCTTGCGGAAACGGGATACCAGTATCGCTGCTGCGATAACCAATAGAATCCATCCAAGTGTTGTTCGTGCAGATGAAGTTTCTTCTTCATCTGTTGATGCGACTTCTTCATTGTCCTCCTCTTCATCAGTTGCCTCCTCATCGACTGTAGCGACTTCTTCGGTTGAAGCCACCTCTTCATCAACTACCGCTTCTGGAGTTACTACTTCAACTACAGGAGCTTCGCTAATTGTTTCAACAACCGGCTCAGTTTCAACTACAACTACTGGCGCTACTACTTCCTCAACTGCAGTGGTTTCCTCCACAACAACTACTGATGGGTCTGTGATAGTAATAGCCTGAGTCACTGTTTCAGCGCTTACACGAACCGATCCATCTGATCGGAATCTAGCAGCGAGTGCTTTGACATAATGTGTTCCTGGTGACAACTTCGTTGCTGGTATGTATGCAAAGCTTCCTACTCCTGATTCATCTACAGAAGTGTTTGCTCGTCCACTATAGACGCCATCAATGTATACTTCCACAAATGATCCGCTTGGCGCTACTCCAACAACATACGGCTTCTGCCATGTGGTATCCTCATTTACCACTGGAGTGAATAGCGTTGGTTGTGGGTACGCTTGTTCGTACCAGAAGGTTGTGTATTCACCTTCTGTTGGGACAGTCATTGTGACCCGTGGATCTGATGGAACCATACTGACTGTATGCACACCATAAGACAAATCAGCGGTTGGCGTGTACTTCACACTCTGCACACCATTTGCAACGCTTACTTGTTCTGCGTCACCAACATATTTGCCATCTATGTAGACATAAATAGTCCGACCTTCGATTGCCAGTGCGGCAAATGTTGGACGAGCCTCATCTACAGCAGCACCTTGCGCTGGTACGATTATGGTAGCTGCACCTGCTAATGTTATTGTATCGTTGCCAGCGTTTACAACACCAGCTCCGACAAACAACATCAGGGCGCTCACCATTAATGTGATTACTCTTTTTTTCATAAACATGTTCTACCCCTCATTGAGGGAATAATTAGTTATTAATTACGTGCGCATGGCGGTGACTGTTTCGAGCAAGCTCAATTCAGGCAACACACCACAGCAACAGTTCCTTTTAGATAAAAAATAAAAAGGCAACTGCCCTCCAAATGATAGGTTACATGCATTGTAAAGGAGCACTGATGTAGTATACGCAATACAGCGAGATGTATCAAATGTGGAAAAAACACTACAAATCGCCAAGTCCAATATTCTGAAATAACTGGATTGTGGCCGTATTTCCGTCTATTTGGACGGCGGCAAGGTCGAATTGAACTCTACCGCATATATGCAGCCCTTCCCTCAACGCAGCCACTGTGCGCATCATGTTTATTACTTTCTTGCGTGACAGCGCTTGCGATGCCATTCCATAGCGTGCACTGGTTCGTGTTTTTACCTCAATGATATGTGTTATGCCATCCTTTGAAGCAATTATATCAATCTCCCCAAAACGACTGTACAGATTGGTGTTGAGTATCGTGTACCCGCTCTTCTGTAAATACATCGCTGTTGCTCGCTCTCCCATTCTTCCGATATGTTGTCTATTCATATATAAAAAATCCACGTATGGGTGGATTTGGTTTACGATTGTTAGGACTAATTATTTTTGCACGAGCAATCCCCAATGATACTCTCCAGCTTCGAATGATTCAATAATGGTGCCACCTACTGTATGTACAATTTGTTTCATCTCATCTGGTCCAACACGTTGTTCTGCAGGTGGTCCAAATGCGGTGTTTACCGGCTTCCAATCTACCATCAATAATGTACCTCCTGTTTTCATCATGCGCATACATTCTTTCACCATAGCTTCCTTCTGTGTGGACTGAAATAATGTATTAGCCAAAATACCAACATCAACACTTTCATCTTTTACGCGCTCTGCTGCACCGTACATCTCAAGATCTGTCCATACAGTCGTCACATTTTGTACACCTGCTGAATTCGCCATCTCTTCTACAAACCGTAGAATGTCTTGCACCACATCAAGTGCATACACTGTCCCACGCGCCGTCACCATGTGACCAGCTGCGAGCAAAAAGGATCCTTCGCGACCTACGCCGAAATCAGCAACAGTCATACCAACTCCAACACCAGCACGTTGTAACAGTGCTTTTGCGTCTAAAACGTCGTCGTCGGGAAATGATTCCATAGTAGATAAACTATACCATTGTCTTCATTGGGTGAAAAGAGGTTCTGTGTATAGGTGTCAAACCATATGCATCAAGTGCGTGTTGATGTGCTTCGGTGCCGTATCCCATATTGGTGTTAAAAGAGTACTCAGGATGCTGCTCATGATACTCAGTCATGATGTCATCTCGCATGACTTTCGCGACTATAGAGGCAGCAGCAATAGAATAGACCATCGCATCTCCGTTCGCAATTGCGCTTTGTTTTGCTTGCAATCCGACAATGTTAAAGGCATCTAGTAATACGTAATCTGCTTCAACAGGCAATAGTTCTACTGATTTTTTCATAGCCAGTGCATTTGCTGGACCAATACCAATGGCATCAATTTCTGAATGACTCACGATTCCAATGGCCCATGCAACGGCTATTTCTTTTATTCGCTTCGCCAACTCTTCTCTCTTTTTTTTACTGAGCTGTTTTGAGTCGCGTATGCCGTATATGCGTGGACGGAGTGGCATTGCAACTGCACCTGCGATAATCGGACCAGCCCACGCGCCTCTTCCCACCTCATCTACACCAACAATGACATCGTATCCTTCTTTATGAAAACGTTTTTCGTATCTTGTATGTGGGTGATCAAGAAGTGACATATGATTCTAGCGTATTGTACGGGATCGGCTGGTGGTTGACAAACTCATGTGTTGTGCATATGATGATATGTGATTAAGTATGAAATGATATATGGCTTCTACACAAGGAAAAGACCGCATAACAATTACCCTTCGCAAAGATCTACTACCTTTACTCGATCGTTTTGTTGATGGTGATCGTATTCGCAATCGTTCACATGCGATTGAATTTATTTTAGGTCAACATTTAGGCCTTGGAATTCAGCACGCTGTTATTTTGGCTGGAAGTGAAAAAGATACTGTCCATGCACTTACACGTGTGCGTAATCGTCCTGTCATTGCATACCTGTTTGATATGCTCAAAGAGCATGGCATTCGTGATGTATTGATTGTGGTTGATAAAAATGGAGACAAGCTTCGTGAGTACCTTGGAAATGCAATGCAATGGGGTTTAAAAGTAGAATACATTGAAGATACTGTAGCATCTGGCACAGCGCATGCATTATCATTAGTGCAGTCAAAAATTAGCCAGTCGTTTTTACTTATTTATGGTGATGTTCTTGCAGACCTCAATTTGAATGACTTCTTGGAATATCATCAGCAATGTGATACTGGTGCGACCGTTGCGCTGACGTATAAAAAAGTATCAGTCGATTATGGGGTTGCGCGTATGGAAGGAAGCCGTGTTGCCAGCTTTGAAGAAAAACCAGGAGAAACTGGAGATCATGGCTTAGTGAATGCAGGAATCTATTTGTTGGATAAAACAATTTTTAATTACATGAAAGAAGACTCGAAGTCTCTTGAAGATGAAGTATTACCAGCAATGGCTGCAGCAGGTGCCCTCTGCGGGTATCCTTTTCATGGGAAGTGGTTTGATGTCTCAGAACCATCCGAACAAGCTGCTGC
The DNA here is from genome assembly GCA_964569285.1 of uncultured Gammaproteobacteria bacterium. Lineage (GTDB taxonomy): Bacteria > Patescibacteriota > Patescibacteriia > UBA9570 > XYC2-FULL-38-9 > CAZMTW01. The sequence goes on along the minus strand of CAZMTW010000015.1, from coordinate 2,077 downwards.
AGAAAAAACGTGGCGCTAAGCAATATAATCACGTAGACGTCGAAGACCTTCTTTGAGCTGTTCTTGTGGGGCAGCAAATGACCATCGTGCAAATTGACTGTACTCTTTTCCAAATGCATTCCCTGGCACAAATGCAACATGTGCTTTCTCTAATAACTGCTCACAGAGTTCTGCCGAGTCTGCAATATTCTTTTTTTGAAGAAGACCGGAGAAATTTATAAATCCATAAAAAGCTCCTTCAGGTGGTGCCAGACTACATCCCTCCAACTGACTTATTCCTTCGACTAAAATAGTACGCCTCTCAGTATATTCTTTCTGCGCTTCTACAACAGCTTCTTGTGGACCAGCTAGTGCTGCAGCAGCTGCGCGTTGTGTCATATTACTTGCTCCAGACGACAAGTGACTCTTGAGCTTTGTCATCGCGTCAATAATCTCTTTTGGACCGCAGGCATATCCCAAACGCCATCCAGTCATCGCATATGTTTTTGAAATCGCATTTATAGTTATGGTCCGCCCTGCCATATCAGCATCTGATGCAATAGAGTAGCTCTTGCGCCCATCATACACATACTGCTCATACACTTCATCAGAAATAATGAGCACATCATGTTTCTCCGCAACGGATGCGATCTTCTTCAACTCTTCTGATGGAATAATTGCACCTGTTGGATTATTTGGGCTGTTCAATAATACTGCAACTGTTTTATTTGTGATCGCCTGTTCAATGTGCTCTGAACGTACATGAAACAGCTCATCCGAAGGTACGAACACCGGCACGCCATCTGCCATGAGAATTTGTTCCACGTAGGACACCCAATAAGGAGTAGGCACAATTACTTCATCACCTGGATTGAGGATTGTTTGGAACGTCATGTATAACGCTTCTTTAGCGCCGTTTGTAACAATGATCTTCGCAGGTGTTGTTGCAATACCATTCTCCCGAGCAAACTTCTCAACGATTGCATCTTTCAGCTCTGAAATACCTCCAGTCGCTGTGTAATATGAAAAATTTTCATCTATTGCATTCTTTGCTGCCTGTTGAACATGTGCTGCCACAATACGATCAGGTTCTCCAGCGGTAAAATTAAGAACATCCACACCATTGTTTTGGAGTTCTTTCACTCGCGCACTCAATGAGAGTGTCTGCGATGGTTGGATATCTTGTATTCGTTTGCTTATCATATCCTAGACAGTGTAGCACCACTCATAAAAATCAAAAAGCGCCCCGCATCGGGACGCCTTTTACAATCTTATTTTCGATCTTCTACACTCTTCCGCGATCTTTCATGGAGTCTGCAATGCGTTTGGTGGCAACAATGTATGCACCTGTACGCATGTCAGTTTTGTTCTTCTGTGAAGCATCCCATACTGCTTTGAATGCATCGTCCATAATTGGTTTCAACTTCTCTAGAACCTCTTTCTCGCTCCAATAGTATTGTGTAGAGTTTTGTACCCATTCAAAGTAGGACACAGTCACTCCACCTGCATTTGCAAGAATGTCTGGCACAAGAACAACTCCCTTTTTGAACAATTTTTCATCAGCTTCTGGAGTTGTTGGTCCGTTTGCAAGTTCAACAATAACCTTTGCTTTCACACGACTAGCATTTGTTTTAGTAATCACACCTTCAAGTGCTGCTGGCACGAGGATATCACAAGCCTGCATTAAGATCTTCTCATTGTCTACATTCTTTGCTCCAGGAAAGTCTACAACAGAACCGGTTTGCATCTTATGCTTCTCCACCGCTTTCACATCCAATCCTTTTTCATTCACAATTCCACCCTTTGAATCTGACAGCCCAATAACCTTACCTCCAATCTTCGCAATGAGGTGCGCGTAAACTGATCCAGCGTTTCCAAAACCTTGGATCACTACCTTCGGAGCTTTCATCTTCAACTCTTTCATCAACTGCTGAGTAACATAGATACCACCTTGCGCAGTTGCAGTTCCTCTTCCTTCAGAACCACCAACACTCAACGGCTTACCAGTCAACACACCAGGACTGTAGATGCCAACCGCTTGAGAATATTCATCCATCATCCATCCCATTATTTGTGGAGTTGTATAGACATCAGGGGC
>CAZMTW010000014.1:0-13558 GCA_964569285.1 uncultured Gammaproteobacteria bacterium | reverse complement strand
ACATGATGTTATTCGACCGCTGACCATTGCGGTTGTTGTCATAATGATTGTGGCCGTTGCAAGTTTGCAGCTGATTAAACGCATGGGCGGTGTAGATGTCGAAAGTGATCCATTGATGGAAGGGGATTCTTTAGATGAAATCATTGAACAATTTTTGCCACCAGAAGGTGCTTTTGATAGTATTTTTGGAGAAAATATCGGAAGTGATGAAATGAAAAGTACGGCGGTGAACATTTTCGCTAGAGACAGTGATTTTATTGAGGCGTTGGTTTCAAAACCTGAAGGCAATGGACCATTTCCCGCGATAGTACTGATTCATGGCGAACAATCTTCAAAGCGCGTTACAGAACAAATTTCCGAGGACATAGGAGAACGACTTTCTGCATCACTCGGTGCTGTGGTTGTTTCTGTCGATTGGAGAGATAGTGATTTTGGAGAAGAAGATCTGACTGATGTGTTATCAACGTACGATTGGATACAAGATACCACTCAGACAACAGGTCAGCCGGTTGTCTTTTTTGGTGTTGATCACGGTGCATACCTAGCAGCACGTGCAGCAGAGGAATTATCAGTAGACGGTGTTGTATTTGCTTATGGATATGCACAGCCGTTAGCGCAATATACATTTCTACAGGAAAAAGATGAAAAGAGTGCAGCGAGTTACATTCGACAAACAGGATGTGATACCGTTGTCGAGATAGATGTATGCTTAGAGAAGTTATCAATAACGAAGGGGGAAATTGGACAAGATATGTTAGTTGTTCATAATGTGCAGGATGCCATCGTTCCCGTAGCGCAGGCCGAGTTGTTATATGCAGCAATACCAGAGGAAAAGCGAACAGAGATACGATTAGACAACGCCGAATTACCACATGATTTGTTCAGCACTCACTCTGATGACAGTACTGCGGTATTGACTCAAATTGAAACATGGATTTCTGAGCGACTGAGTCCAGTCGTGACAAACGACAGCCTATGATTCCATATTTTCAATGGATTTCGTTTCACATTGGTCCAGTTCCTATCCAGCTATGGGGCTTGATGGTTGCTATAGGTATTGTTCTTGGTTTATGGGTGGCAGTACGAGCGGCGGTGCGTCGCAAGCTCAATTCGCAAGTCATGATCGACATTGCTTTTTGGTCTATTTTGAGTGCGCTTATTGGAGCACGTATTTTTTTCGTTCTCAGTGAAGCTGCAGTGTTCATTGCACACCCACTTGATGTATTCAAAATATGGGAGGGAGGAATGTCTATTTCTGGAGGATTCATTGGTGCAGTGGCTGGTGCTTGGATATTCACAAAAATAAAAAAGGTATCTTTTCTTGAGTATGCAGATGCTGCGGCATTGGGATTACCTATTGGTTTATGGATTGGGCGACTCGGATGTTTCTTTATTTTTGATCATCCTGGTTCACCAACTTCATTTTTCCTTGGCGAAACATATCTCGATGGTGTGGTTCGTCATAATCATGGTTTATATTTATCAATCAATGGGTTATTGATGGCTCTTATTTTTGGACTACTGTGGAAAAAGAATCCACATCGAAGAACTGGATTCTTCAGTATGTTGTTTCTTTTGTGGTATGGTGTTGTTCGTTTTGTTCTTGATTTTTTTCGTGCATGGGATGGGGTTCATCCAGATACTCGTTTTGCAGGTTTGACATGGGCACAATATGCAGCACTATTTATGGTTGTTCTAGGTGGCATTTTATGGTATACTCTTAATCGAAAATCATCAGATTCGCCTAAACGCTAAGTACGCACATGCCAACAGCTCCAAAGAAGAAAGCTCCGAAGCACACGTCAGTTTCTGCAAAGAACAAAGACGAAAAAAAGACAGTGCATGCAAATGAATCGGAAGAAAAAGAGGTGAGGCAGACGACTACTGATATTTCAGTTATCATAGAAGAAGACGAAGCATTATTAGAAGAAGACACTGATATTACATCAATTTACGAATTAGATGATGAAGATCCTATTGATATGACAAAAATGGATCAAAAAAAGAGCAGAGGAAAGTGGGTAATTGGCGGGTTGGTTATAGCTATTCTCATTGCGGCTGCAGGATATTTTGGATATCAAATTCTTCAACAGGATTTCAGTAATCAAAATGGGGAAGTTGAATTATCAATAGTAGTAGATGAAAAGGTCGCATCTGGTGATGTTGTGACGATAGAGGTGGAATATGTGAATAATCAGCGTGCAGATATTACTTCTGGAGAGTTAGAAATATTTTATCCTGATGGATTTCGATTTGAGAGTGCGTCCGTGGAGCCGATCGATAGTTCGAATAAGGTATGGTCTATTGATAAGGTACGCTCAGGAACAGGAGGTAAGATTCGTGTGGTCGGACAGCTTGTAGGAGAAAAAGATGAGGAAAAAGAGTTTTCGACATTACTGACGTACCAGCCTGAGAATTTTTCTCAGAATTTTCAAGAATCAGCATCTCAAAGCGTATTGATTACATCTTCTGTGGTCCAATTAGAGATCGATGCACCACAGCAGGTGCAATCAGGATCATTATTTTCATATGACGTGACCTTTACCAATAATTCACAAGTCGCATTAAACGATGCAAAGGTCGTTGTGCAGTATCCAGAGGGATTTGATTTTGACGATGCGTCTATTGATCCATTTCGTAGCGATAACGAATGGAGATTTGAAACACTTGAACCAGGTGAATCAGAAGATATGTCCATCACCGGTACGCTAGAAGGAAAATCAGGTAAAACGAAAGAGTTTATATTTCAATTAGGAATAATAGAGCTCGACAATACATTTAATATTCAAATAGAAAAAACCACTCTCATTGTTATCGTGAATCCAGAGCTAGAGATTACAATTGATGCGCCAGAAACCGTTGATCCAGGAGATGATGTGCCAATAACCATAACAGTAAAGAATACATCAGAAGCAGAAATTAAAAATTTAGGTATTGTGTTACAGCTAGATGATGCGTTCACTGAAGAAACAAATGAGTTTGAGGTTATTGAGAAGTTATCCCCATTCGAGGAAGAGCAGATCACCTATACCGGTAAGTTGAAGAAAAATGGAAAGAGTAGTGGAGAACATACCTTGTCCGCACATGTCGCGTCTGCTGTTGTAGAAGGAAATGAAGTGTCTTTTTCGAACAAAGCAAAAGCGAGTATTAAGGTGCGTGGAGACCTGTCTATTATTGCTCAGGGACGTTATTTTAGCGACGACCTAACTCGTATTGGGGTAGGACCACTACCACCTGTTGTCAATTCTGAAACAACCTATATTGTTCAATGGAACATTAGCAACGGTGCAAACCCACTAAGTGCCTTGAGTATGACGACAACAATTCCAGAGACCGTGTTGTGGGGTACGAATGCAAGTGCGGGTATTGTGTATGATTCAGCGACACGACAAGTATCATACACAGCAGACAGTGTCCAGGCGAACACCGAGACCGCGCTTCAATTTGAGGTGACGGTTGTCCCAACAAATGATGATTTAAATAAGCTTCTTGTATTAACAGGAGAAACAATCGTGGAAGCGCATGACGATGTGACAGATGAACCAGTGAGTGAAATTCTCAATCGGATCACTTCGGATTTACCTGGCGATGAAGGTGCGAAAGGAAAGGGTGTTGTAGAAGGTTCATAATGTTTACCGTACAGAACACACACGCCAGCGGTGCACGCCGAGGTGTGCTTGAAACGGCGCGCGGGGGAGTACAGACTCCCTTTTTTATGCCTATTGCAACAAAGGGAGCAGTAAAAACATTGGCTGCACATGAAGTGGAGCAGACACAGCGTATTGTTGATGATGCAACAACTCCAATCGTTCTTTCAAATACATATCACTTATATTTAAAACCGGGGCTTGAGACATTGAAAGCAATGGGCGGGTTGCATTCGTTCATGAACTGGACATATCCGATTCTAACAGATTCAGGTGGATTTCAAATTTTTTCATTGTCGAATTTACGAACATTGACGGACAATGGTGTCACTTTTAGATCTCATCTTGATGGAAGTGAACATACAATCACTCCAGAAAAATCCATGGAAATTCAATCAGTGATTAGATCAGATATCTGGATGGCTTTTGATTATTTTCCTGGCTATCCTGCAACCAAAGAAGAATCAGAGCATTCAGTACGCCTTACCACCGCATGGGCACAACGATGTTCTGTATGGAGTGAGGAATATAAGAAGAGCACACAAAGCACGCATCAGCTATTTGGTATTGTTCAGGGATCCACATTCGCAGACTTGCGTAAGCAAAGCGCGGAAGAGCTGGTTGCGATTGGATATGACGGGTATGCGGTCGGGGGCCTAGCTGTTGGAGAGCCGCCAGAAGAGATGTATCGAGTACTAGAAGAAACCGTACCGCATTTACCAGAAGACGCACCGCGTTATCTTATGGGCGTTGGACCACCTGAACAAATACTAGAAGCAGTGAAGCGAGGCATAGATATGTTTGATTGTGTTATTCCGACTCGTAATGGTCGCCACGGTTCTGCATTTGTGCACTCAGCATCTCATCCTGACAGTATTGTTGATGCTGACCTGGCCACAGCATACTACGACAAAGTCAATATTAAGGCACAACAGTGGGAAACAGACACATTACCACTTGATCCTCATTGTGTGTGCTCAACCTGCGCAGGAGGCTATCCAAGGGCATATATCAGGCATCTGTTTTCCATAAATGAACCATTAGGTGCACGACTTGCCACAACGCATAACATTGCCTTTTATATGCAGCTTATGAGTGATATTCGGGCTGTACTAGATTAATTGCTGTGATATAATACGATTATGGATAGTAAACAACATTGGGACGAGCTGGCAGACGTCTACATGGTCAAGAATTCAATTACGGATTGGTTATTGGGATACCCTGCGGTTCTAAAGCTTCTCGGCGATCTTAATTCAAAAACGTTGTTAGACCTCGGATGCGGTAGTGGTCGTTTTTCTCGATTTATTGCAAAATCCTATCCATTAGCACGGGTCATTGGGGTGGATACGTCAACAAAAGCTATAGATAACGCACATAAAAAAACAGAGGAAAGTCTGGGTATTGAATATCATCTCATTAATTCACACGAGGATATTGATAATTATTCCTTTGACGTTGCATGTGCGAATTTTCTTTTTTGCACAACGCCAAATGTAGATACACTGATTGCTATGACAAAAAAAGTGCATAGCTTGCTTCCTTCAGGTGGTATTTTTGTTATTATGGATGCTCATCCAGAAATGCACGGTAAAAAATTTACATCGTTTCAGTCTGATGATTCAACAGGCTTAAAGAGTGGAGACCCGTTGCATGTACGATTATTCACCAATAGTATTGATATAGAATTTGATGATTTTTTCTTGGCAAAGAAAGATTATGAAAAAATTCTCACGGCTGGAGGTTTTAATGTATTTGAAACAATGGAGCCGATAGCATTTCAATATAATGACGAACGACTTGGCGACGAAAGACAGTTTCCACCATATCTCATTTTTAAGGCAGTTAAATGAGAATAGGAATAGACGCACGTTTCTTTGGCGGTGAGCAGTCAAAGGGGCTTGGTCGGTACACACAGAAACTCATTCAACATATTGCTGAAGATGAACTTTCTGATTATGAATACGTTATTTTTGTACAGCAAGAGGCATTTGATAGTTGGGATATTGATAATCCACGTCTAACGCCCGTATTGGCTCCGTATAAGTGGTATACGCTTCAAGAACAGTTGCTTATGCCTATAAAGATTTGGCAGGCAAAGGTTGATTTTATGCATTTTCCACACTTCAATGTGCCGTTGCTGTATTGGAAGCGATTTGTGGTGACCATTCACGATCTCATTATCATTCTGTTCCCAACAGAACGAGCAACCACACTTGGACCACTGTTATACAAATTCAAACATTGGGCAGGACAGATGGTTATGCGGCATGCGGTGAAACGATCGTCGCACATTATCACCGTTTCTGAGTTTTCTAAAAAAGATATTGTTGAGCATTATGGTATTTCAGAGCGCAAAGTGACCGTCACATACGAAGCAGCTGATCGTGACACCATCGCATGTTCCGTTGACAACTCAACATCGATTCTCAAAAGGCGTGAAATAAAAAAACCATTTTTGTTGTACATTGGGAACGCCTACCCTCACAAGAACTTAGATATATTACTGTCAGCTGTAAAAGAGATGAAGGAAAATAGAAATGGAGAATTGGGATGGCAATTAGTTCTCGTTGGTAAGGAGGATTATTTTTATTCTCGATTGAAACAGTCCGCGTGGGCAAAAAATATTGATACTGATGTTATTTTTACAGGATTTGTATCTGATGAGGAATTACCATGTTTATACCAAGAGGCGCTCGCATATATTTTCCCATCTCGTTACGAGGGGTTTGGGTTACCACCGTTGGAAGCAATGCAGAATGGAACACCCGTGCTCGCAGCAAATGCTTCTTGTTTACCAGAAATTCTTGGAGATGCAGCGTTGTACTTTGATCCTAGCGATATTTCTGGTATAATAAACAGCGTCAAACAGATTGAGGATAACCCGTCATTAAGGGAAACTCTCATAAAAAAGGGCACAAACCAGTCTGCCAAGTATTCATGGCAGAATATGATGAAAGAAACACTAGAAGTGTATGACGCGCAAACAGTTACCCAAAAACAAAAGCACAAAGTCTGAGGTAGTACACATTTCTCAGAAACAAGGCAGGGAAGCGGAAGTGCCTCATTCCAATGTTTTGGATTTACGCAGTATTGTTGCAAAAAAAGAGGTCGAACAGAAACGAGCAGAGCGTATTCGCCAAGAAGCAGTGCTCAAGCAAGAGTTAGGTGGTACTGTACAGCGATCCAACCAAAAAAAGACATCGTTTTTCACACTACGTAGAGAGCAAAAGGCTTTAAAAAAATTGAAAAAGAAGCAACATCGACAGGCAACACAACTAACTGCCGTCTTAGAAAAACAACATACGCCAGAAACAAAGGAGTATGTGTCGTCGGAACCGGTTGTTGAAACAGAATTGAATGAGGGGTTGCTTGAAACACTAGAACAGACAGAAAAGCCAAGCGCATCTCATATTGCGCCATCTGCAGACGAAGTTGCATTTTGGACAGAAACACATGCAGCTGAAGAAACAAGCAAAAAAAAGAGTACAAAGCTCAAAAAAATAAAGAAACCAAAAAAAGAGAAACCGCTACGAAAGGACAAAAAGAAGTTGAAGAAAGAAAAAGAAGGGCCTTCTTTTTGGGAGAGACCATTGCGAGATACTCTTGTTGAAAAAGCAAAAAAAAGCACATTACCTTCATTGGGATTTTCGTTTACTCGTGTTGGAAAGCCATTGATAGGATTTGCGTTATTAGCGCTCATATTTGTGTTACCTGCTAGTGTTTCTGCTATGCTGAATGGAAGCTCAAATTTAGAGAGTGTTGTCACTCAGACCGCAGAGGATGCGTTTAATCATCTACAGCAAGGTGGAGAGCACATACAAGCAATGGATTTTGAAGCGGCAGAATCTGAGTTTATGACAGCAGTAGATGTGTTTGGACAAGCGCAAGATGAAATTGATCAGGTAAATGCTGTGGTATTAGCATTGGCAAAGTATGTTCCTGGGAAGGGGAAAACATTTGAAACAGGCAGAAATTTATTACGCGCCGGAGAACAATTAGCAGAGGCAGGAGAGCAGGTTTCAAAAGCGTTGGCCGTGCTCAGTACTGTCGATGTAAGTGCAGTGGCACAAGATGAGAACCAGGGAGTTACGTCATTATTGGTGCTGATTCATTCTGCGCTCGATCCGACACTTAGAAATGTGATAGCTGCGAATACATACGTAAGTGAAATTACTCTATCAACCATTCCAGAAGACAAGCAAGATCTTGTGAAGAAAGCTCAAGACAGTCTTCCTATCGTGCAAAGAGAAATGGAAAATGCGCTATCACTTACAGAGACATTGCTGGAAGTATTAGGGCATGAAGAAAGTAAACGATATCTAGTACTGTTTCAAAATAATCATGAACTGAGGCCCACGGGTGGATTTATTGGTAGCTTAGCGTTGCTAGATATTTCTCAAGGCGTGGTGACATCTCTCGATGTACCTGCAGGTGGAGTATATGATGTGGCAGGTCAATTATCTGAACAGGTGTTGTCACCAGGGCCATTACGTTTAGTGAATCCGCACTGGAACATTCAAGATGCAAACTGGTTTCCTCACTTTCCAAGTAGTGCTCAAAAAGTATTGTCCTTCTATGAAAAAAGTGGTGGTGTAACTGTCGATGGTGTCATAACACTGATTCCAAGGGTTATTGAGGATTTATTACGCGTATCTGGGCCAATAGATCTCACTGAAGAGTTTGGTGTTATTATTGATGCTGATAATTTTTACGATGAAGTGCAAGTACGTGCAGAGGAAAAATTTGATGTAACAACTGAATCAAAACGTATTATTGGTGAGATGACACCAAAATTATTTAATCAATTATTTTCCGCTGCAAAAGAACCAGAGTCACTCCTGAATCTGTTAACGACTATCCAGCACGCGCTCAATCAAAAAGACATCCTGCTCTATATGCAGGACCCAGAGCTTCAACAAACATTCTCAGATCGCGACTGGGCTGGCGAGTTAAAAACGACTGATCGTGATTATTTGGCTGTGATACATGCAAATATTGGTGGTGGAAAAACAGACAACGCCATTGAAGAAGTAGTGACACACCAAGCGCAAATAGAATCAGACGGCTCAATTGTTGATACGGTTACGATGACACGCGTACATAAAGGTGATACGAGTAAAGAGTTTGAAAATCAAAATAATGTTGATTATGTACGATTCTATGTGCCTATAGGTTCTACACTGGAATCCGCAAGTGGGTTTCAAACTCCAGAATCAAAATTATTTCTGCAACCAGATGCACGATATATACCTGATGCGGATTTTGTGAACATTTCTGGTGATGTGATTACGCATGAACAAACAGGAATTCAAGAAAATACTGAATTTGAAAAGCAAGTATTTGGAGGATGGACACAAACACCTGTTGGAGAAAGCTCCACGGTGACCATCCGATATCGTTTGCCTTTTCGCATTGATGTGGACTCTCTTTGGCAACAAAGTGACAGATATTCACTACTAGTACAAAAACAGCCAGGATCCTTTGGGAATTTCTTCATTAGCAAGATCGAGCTACCAGATGAAATGGAAGCTACGCGTTGGTACCCACCAGGTTACAACGGAAGTACACAATTAGTATTAGATCAAGATTACTTTGCTGTCCTCGTTATCGAGCGCTCAAAGTAACGACACTTTCATGCCGAAACGGATTATTAGATCACTACAGGCCACTGTTATGGGTGGGGCGATCATCATCGGCAGTGCATCTATCGTGAGTCGTATACTTGGCTTGATTAGAGATCGTCTTCTTTCTACAGAATTTGGAGCAGGGGAGTTGCTTGATAGTTATTTCACTGCATTTAAAATTCCAGACTTTTTATTCAATATGCTGGTGCTTGGAGTGCTTTCTGCTTCATTTGTTCCAGTATTTATTGAGTATCTCAACAAGAAAGGGAAACAGAATGCAAATGAACTTGCAAATCAATTACTCAACCTACTCGCGGTCAGTCTCGTTGTGGTTGCTGTGGTATGTTATTTTTTTGCGCCTCAAATAGTTTCGTTACTTGCTTATGGTGACACCGCAGCACAGCAGGTGCAAACTGTTCTCTTCACACGCCTCATGCTTGGATCGCTATTTTTCTTTGGCATTAGCAATGTGTTATCAGGAATTTTGCACGCACACAAGCGGTTCTTTGTGTATGCGCTCGCACCAATTATGTACAACGTTGGTATTATTTTTGGTATTGTGGTTTTGGTGCCGCTTATAGGAACAATTGGATTGCCGCTCGGTGTTGTTTTGGGTTCATTCTTACATTTGGTCATTCAATTACCAGCAGTGTTTGCGACTGGATTTCGTTTTCAACCAACACTATCATGGCGACACGCAGGAGTACGACAGGTATTGAAGCTCATGCCTCCTCGTGCATTTGCACTGGGGTTAACTCAATTGAATATCGTGATTATTTTTGCGATCGCGTCCACGCTCGACGAGGGTACACGGGCGGTGTGGCAGTTCGCGGATAACTTGCAACATTTTCCAATAAATATATTTGGTGTGTCGCTGGCACTCGCAGCGTTTCCGGTTTTTTCAGAAGCCTTTGCTGAGAATAACATCGTGATGTTTAAAAAAGTGTTCTCGGAAAATTTTCGCCGCATATTATTCTTTATTATTCCTGTTTCGATCGGCGTTCTGCTACTGCGAGCACAAATTGTTCGTTTGGTGTATGGTGCCGGTGCATTTGACTGGGAAGATACAATCGCAACTGCTGATACACTCGGTATGTTTGCACTCTCGTTATTTGCACAAGCACTCATTCCGTTGCTCGCTCGATCTTTTTTTGCAAAGCAAGATACCAAAACTCCGGTGATCATCAGTGCGGTCTCTATGATACTCAATATTGTATTGGCATTTACACTTGTTGGGCCAATGGGCATCACTGGACTCGCGCTCGCATTTTCATTATCTGCCATTATTCAGATGTTACTGCTTATTGCTACGTTGCGAGTGAGACATGGTGACCTTGATGATGATCATATTGTAACCTCTACCTGGAAGATTATTGTGTGTGCCGTTGGAATGGGTATTATTGTTCAAGGGTTAAAATATGTTATTGCACCGATGGTCGACATGCATACGTTCTTCGGTATTTTTACACAAACAATGGCAGCTATTCTTGGTGGGGGAGTCACCTATATTATGATAGCGACACGATTCCACTTTGATGAGGCTCTGGCAATTCGCTCGAAATTACTGTCCATGTGGAAACAAGTCAAAAAGATGTGGGGAGCTGCGTCAGGGTTGTCATGAGACGCGTTGACTGATAGACTATTCTCCATGCAACAGATACGAAATTTTTGCATTATTGCACATATTGACCATGGAAAATCCACGTTAGCGGATCGTATTTTAGAATTGACCCATACGGTTGAGCGGCGTGATATGAAGGAGCAGCTGCTTGATACAATGGACCTGGAGCGTGAGCGTGGTATTACAATCAAGCTACAACCTGTTCGTATGCAGTACGAGAAAGAGGGTGAACCGTATACATTGAATCTCATTGATACGCCTGGGCACGTTGACTTTACCTATGAGGTATCGCGTTCGTTACAAGCGTGTGAAGGGGCTTTATTAGTGGTTGATGCTAGCCAAGGCATTCAGGCGCAAACGCTCGCCAATCTGTATCTCGCACTGGAACAGAATTTGACCATTATTCCTGTATTGAATAAAATCGATCTTCCAGCAGCAGATGTACCTCGTGTGAGTGCTGAGATAATCAACTTGTTAGGATGCAGCCAGGATGACATTATTTCTGTATCTGCGAAAACAGGAGAAAACGTCGGTGCAATCTTAGATGCTATTGTGGAGAACGTGCCACCGCCAGGTGGAGAGGCAGAACAACCTTCACGTGCTCTCATTTTTGATTCTGTATTTGATGATTATCGTGGTGTGATTACGTATATTCGTGTTGTTGATGGTTCGTTCAAAAAAGGAGATATGCTGCAAATGATGGGACGCGAATCAGAATCAGAAGCAACAGAGGTAGGATGGCTACGGCCTCGGCTAGAGCCACAGAAAGAGATTTCAACCGGAGAAATTGGATATATCGTGACCGGGTTTAAAGGAGTGGAAGATGCTCGGGTGGGTGATACAATTACGGTGAAAAAGAATCCAGCGCAGGAACCTCTCCCAGGTTATACAGAGGTCAAACCAATGGTGTATGCTGGTGTTTACGCAAAGGATTCATCCAAGTATCCGATATTACAGGAGGCAATGGGACGGTTAAAATTAAACGACGCATCACTTGTTTACGAACCAGAAAACTCAATGGCACTTGGTTTTGGTTTTCGTACTGGTTTTCTTGGTATGCTTCATCTCGACATAATTAGTGAACGGCTACGACGTGAGTATGAGCTTGATTTAATCGTGACCACACCGTCTGTGGCATATAAAGTAATGACAAATGACGGAACTGAACATATTATTTCATCTCCACTCGATTTACCAGATCCGTCACATATTGATCATATCGAAGAACCAATCATGAATGTAGACATCGTATCGCCAACAGAATACATGGGTGGCATAATGCAGTTGGTTGCATTGAAGCGTGGAGCTCCAACAGAGAATGAAATGGAATATCTGGATCAGGAGCGAGTTATTTTACATTATCGTATTCCACTTGCAGGTTTGGTTGTTGATTTTTATGATAAGTTGAAAAATGTATCGTCTGGATACGCATCGTTGAACTACGAATTTTATGGATACCGAAGAGCCGATATTGTGCGGATGGATATTTTCGTAGCAGAAGAGGAAGTCGGACCACTTGCATCCATGGTGTATAGAGATGATGCGCAGGTGGTTGGTCGTAAGGTTGTGAAAGCATTGAAAGAGATACTCCCACGACAGCAGTTTGAAGTAAAGTTGCAAGCTTCTATCGGTGCAAAGGTGCTTGCGTCAGAGAAGATTTCTGCCATGCGTAAAGATGTGACTGCAAAATTGTACGGGGGAGACGTCACTCGAAAAAGAAAATTGCTCGAAAAGCAGAAGAAGGGAAAAAAGAGAATGAAGGCAAGTGGCTCGGTGGACATACCTCAGGAGGCATTTCTCGCTATTCTGAAAAGATAGTGTTTTGCTAATATTAGCAAAGTAATTGGATTATTCCCCAATTATTTCTTGACAAATAACAGGAATAATGTACAATACTGTGTCGTGAAAACGATGCGATCAGCGAATCTCAATTATCTAGAGGTAATGAGATTGGCTCCAGAAAGGTGATGCCTCTGGTGTGTGACTCCTCCTCAACACATCATTGTAGGCGTCACCTTTCTGGATATCTACGGATAAATCCAAGAGAAATCCAGAACGGTACCGAAACACATTCGTTCATTAAAAAATAGGTTTACAACACGTCATCGATAGTGATATACCCGAGACGGTTCACGGATGCGGAGAAGAGAAAAGAAACTATTTCTTACCTCTTCCTCCTCGTGAACAATTACTGTAACTCACACGGGGTGGAGGCTATGAATTCGATGACGAACAAGATGAAATTGATGATCGGTCTGGGCATGCTGACTCTGACCGTGGGGGTCCCGTGGGGGCTCATCCACGGGGCTGAGGTCCTGGAGTCGCTCTCGCCGAACTACCTGATTGGTGGCGTCGGCATCGCTTCGGCGATCGGCGCGCTCTGGTTGCTGCGCATCGCGCGGCGATCGAGTCAGGAGAGTGCGAACTGAGATCGACCGCAAGGTCTACACGAACGACGGATGGCGGAGTCTGAGCGATAACTACGCTCCACTCCATCGGTACCATCCTTTTCTCGTGGAGATCTTCCACAAAATGGAGAGAATAATCCTGTAGGGGTATGAGAGGGCAATACTGGATTGTCAAAATACCTTGTATGCGCAATCTCTCTCCTCCCTCTCGTTTATTATAAAACGTGAGGTTGCATACACTGCGTTTCGGCACTA
>CAZMTW010000013.1:11930-13710 GCA_964569285.1 uncultured Gammaproteobacteria bacterium | reverse complement strand
ACCCATGGACTGTATTTTCCGCAACCAGCTGCATTACATCCTTTCAGTCTCCATTGATAGTATGTCTCGCTATCCAATTTCTTTACCATCTTATTCACCTTTCTAATTTTTTTTAAAACACGAAATTTATTTTTCTTTTGGTAATCAGATGTTGCTATACATTCTGCGGCAGTGTCATTGTTACATTTTCGTAACTGAACCGTGTACGTCCTAGATTCACTATTTCTGGTCCATTTCAACTTGACGCGATCCGATTTTGGTTTATTTACTTTCAACTTCTTCTTATTATATTTTTCGGGACGTTCGGATGTGACAGAATCACGTGGACCAGCAGTAACGCGTACAGTGACACCAGGACCACTCATCGCTCTAAACATTTGACTTTGAGGACCATCGCCACATTCTTCTCCATCTGGACATTCACACTCTTACTCTGCTGGGCATTCACAGCTAGGATCTCCTTCATCACAACCTTCTTCTCCGTCTTCACTTCCGCCTTCCCCTTCTCCGTCGTCAGATCCAACTTCATTATCTGTATCAATAATCGCGGAAAAACTCAAAAAGGCACCACCGTCCGCAGTCTCATCCACGCTCTCATCTACTTGTTCTTCATTTCCAAGATATACAGCCATGTCTTCTTCAGTATCAAAAGTAGCAGGATCGTAATCATCGTGAGATTCTGCAAATGCACTTACAGTTGTCGCAGGCATATACATTGCGAACAAGCCTTCATCTCCTTCATCTCCTTGCACTTGCGCACCAAGGCGAGTTTCATTAGTAACCAAACTATATTCCTGAAAATCTGTCGCAACCCATCCGCCTTTAGTCTCATCACCAGGCCCATCACCTGCTTCTGCTTCCCAAATAAATGCCACTGTGGTCAATGTCTCCCCTTCCCCAAATGAATTCTCAACTTGACTATCGATTTGCTGAATCTCTCTTGATGTAAAATTGATCTGAGCAGTTTTTGCCTCTTCATCAACGGTCCAATTACTGGTCTCAGTCATTGTACCGCCGGATACAAATACCATTAAAGGTGCCTCGTCGTACGATATATCCATCACACAATCCTCACCAATGGTGATGTAATACCAAAATACCTGATAGTTTTCTTCGGAACGTTGCTCTGGATCGAATTCATCAGATGGAGTGATATCGGTATGAGCTGTTTCACATGTTAAATTATCAAGCGTTGCTACTTTTGCATATGTAGCACTAGGAGCAAGAAAAACTCCACACGCTATCACAGCAGTCGCTAAGAAAAACGAAAAATACTTCATAAAATATTACTTTACTTTTAACTATAACTAGTATACAGCAGCCTGATTGAAAAAGAAACACCTATCGACTTTTACAATACCTCTAACAATTCAACTTCAAAAAGAAGAGTTGCGCCTCCTGGAATTACACCTCCTGCACCAGAATCTCCGTATCCAAGCTCTGGTGGAATAACGAGGTTTCGGGTACCACCAACCTTCATGCCGGCAACACCTTCATCCCATCCCTTAATGACCATTCCTCCTCCCAAGTTAAATTGAAATAGTCCTCGATCTCGTGAACTATCAAACTGAGTACCGTTTTCTAGCTTGCCAGTATAATGAACGCTGACAGTCTTACCTGCGACAGCCTCGTCTCCATCTCCGACTGTCGTGTCCTCATATTGAAGTCCTGTATTTGTTGTTTCCATAAAACCACATGCAAGGATTGACATAGCCAGCGTTATGATGTAATAGTGATATGTTGGGAATGTAGGCATAGTGCCGCATTTTGAAACAAACCG
>CAZMTW010000013.1:0-11830 GCA_964569285.1 uncultured Gammaproteobacteria bacterium | reverse complement strand
TGTAATAGTGATATGTTGGGAATGTAGGCATAGTGCCGCATTTTGAAACAAACCGAATGATTGGAGGTTGAGATGACATACCACGCGTACGCAGGAACGTCGCTCTCTCCGGTCATCCGGGAAGAGCAAATGAGGCAACTCGCGCTTGAGCGTGAAAGCGTTCTGCGCCACCTAGATGAAGCCCGCCGTAGAGTCAATGACCTGCTCAGCGGCAACGTACGGGTATTGATTCTGGATCTCGCGCATCGCGACATCATGAAAGAAGATTTCCGCGATAGAGCGCTTCGGCACGAACTGGTAGAACTGCAGTTCGGTGCGGAAGACTATCGTCACGGCGCAATGTTCCGGCATATGCTGGGATTTAGCCCAGACGATCCGCGCGTTGAGATCTGGAACGTAGCCTCGGATCCGGATAGGAAGCACCAACCACTTCCCGATCTCTGGATCGCAACAGGCGGTCCGGCAATGCCCAGTGAGCTCAGTGGACCAGTCACTGCCAATACGCTATGGATGCGTGCGGCAATGCGAGCCATGGGAACTCTGGGCAAAGTAGGAATCCCAGGGATTGCGGTCTGTCTCGGACACGAACTGTGGAGCCTGCATCACGGGGCTACCATGGATCAAGTGCGAGGCGAAGTTGGTACCGTGGATCTTCAGGCGACGGCAAAAGGACGGAGCACCCAACTGCTGAATGAGTGGTGGGACGACACGGGATACGGTAGAATCGCCGCACACCATTCTGAGCAAGCAACATCAATGCCACCAGGCAGCGAGGTACTTGCATGGAATAGGGCCTGCGACTACCAAGCCGTAGGATGGCCTCTTGTAGGTCACTCGTCCGTCGCAACAGCTGATGAAACCGACCAGTTGGTGGTGTCCATCCAGAACCACCCCGAGGTGCTGGCGCACCTTCTGGAAGCATTCCGGAACATGCCCGATCCGTCTCTCGATGCAAGGGGAATTGATATCCACGCCACGATTTTCGACGACACCCCGCGTGCACGTCAAATCTGGCTCCGGGCCATCGAACTGCTTGCACGACGTGAGCAGAACAAATAGCCAGAGGATAACGCACACCGCTACACCAGACCCGTTGTACATAGGGTTTTAAGTAGCGGTCTTTTTTTAAAAAACAGCCTAATACTTGACAAAAAGCCATAAACAGGCTAAAAATATACGTGAACGGATGGGTCTATACCCGACCGTGAACTATGATCAGAAAAATAGGTGTAGAATTTGAATTCCCTATTGTATATTCTGACGGAAAAGGGGCTGACCGGAAAATAATCCAACAGCTCTGGACCACCTTTTCGCGGCAATATCCTGAATGGAAACCTATTCGGGAGAATATCAGAAAAACTGTCAGCGGCGTCACCCGGACGAGCGGCGGATACAGTGAAGTGATTGATACAGACGTAGGTGTCTGTACTATTGAGTTTTCCATGAGGCCTTTTGCACATATTGCAGACATGAATGCTCATTTTTTGAAAACATTCCAACCGCTTCGCGATGTTGCCAAAGAGCTTGGGCTCAGCATTCTTACAATGGGATGTCAGCCAATAACTGGATATGATTGGTCGCGCGAAACTCAAAGTGATTACTACCTTGTATGGGATCGGCGTGTGACGTATCACAATCTCATGGTTCCGATCGCCGCTCATCAAGCTGCGGTGGATATTTCCGTTGATGAATGGATACCAGTTACCAATATGCTTGCAGCGTTGTCCGGACCAATGATTGCGCTCACCGCAAGTTCTCCAATTTTCCAAGGAAAAAAATTACCAGTAAAAGAGCACCGTGCACAGGTGTGGGATCTCATATGGGAAAGACAAAAAGATCCTCGCATGGCAGAATATCTCACAAATGATATTCCTCATGTTCCATTTGCAAATCTCAACGAATATTTTGAATATCTGTGGGAATCAAGAATGTTTTTTGCTGAAAACAAAAAGGGTGTTTTTGAAATGTTACGTAAGCCAACATTTATAGATTTTCTTCGTAATCGTCGTCCGCAAACAGGAAAAAATGCCAAGCAAGAACACATGCTCGTTGCTCCTGAGGATAGTATGTTAACAACAATTGCAAACTACGGTTGGTTTACCAACAAAGTACATTACTTCTTTAAAAAAACCGCAACCGTAGAAGGGGCGCTGGACGCATATGACAATCAAACAATGGATGATTTTTGTAAAAAACATATACAATTTGTCTATGTAGAAAATCGCCCTTGCGGAGTAGCAGCAAAAGGAGAAGAAATGGCAA
This sequence comes from uncultured Gammaproteobacteria bacterium, assembly GCA_964569285.1. Taxonomy (GTDB): domain Bacteria; phylum Patescibacteriota; class Patescibacteriia; order UBA9570; family XYC2-FULL-38-9; genus CAZMTW01. The sequence goes on along the minus strand of CAZMTW010000013.1, from coordinate 9,568 downwards.
TGCCGTCTCTCACTCTTGGTCTCGTTGAAAACTGGCGAGAAGCAGCTACACTTGTTGAACAGCTCACTTGGAATGAATGGAAAAGTTTTCGAGTCGATGCAATCGCATACAGTTTAGAATTCTCAAAAAACAAAGATGGATACCTTGGTTTGATAAAAGAAATGTTGTATATAGCACAACGTGGATTAAAACGACGCGGTCTAGGTGAAGAAGCGTATTTGAAACCTTTTTTCAAACGACTTGAACATCGTCAATCAAATGCTGATGATATACTTGCAACATTCACACACAATGGTATACCAGGGCTACTTCGAGAACATTCATATTAATATTCTACAAATTACTCTACTGAACTTTCCCCGGCCAAACGACCTGCAGCCCACGACGCTTGCAAGTTAAACCCACCTGTTACCCCGTCAACATTCATTAATTCACCAGCAAAAAACAAACCTGGAGTAATGCGAGACTGCATGGTGCGTGGATCTATTTCATTTGTATCCACTCCGCCTGCTGTAACAAATTCACTTCCTGCAGAACGACCAATAATACGTACCTCTGATTTCTTTATATACTGCACTACGTCTATACGCATCTGTTTGCTCACCTCAGCAAGAATACTATCCTGATCAACGTTTGCCGCTTTCAATAGCTGAACAGCCATAGACTTCGGCAACCACTCTTGAAGGAACCGAGTCAACATATTTTTTGGAGTGGCTCTGCAAGCATTGTCCAATTTTTGACGAAACCCCTGTTCCGATTCATCAGGCAACCAATCAATATACATTGCAAGCGGATTCTCTTTTGAATACTCTTCAAACGCAACTTGTGCAGACAACGCAAACACAGCAGGACCGCTGATGCCTGTATGTGTGCACACAATCGGTCCACGTGCATGTTGCGTTGTATTTCCCGCAACAGTCATTTCAATATCAGTAAAAGAAACTCCCGGAGTTTCATGCATCCACTCTTCAGCCAACACAAATGCATTAAGACTTGCAGCAAGAGGAGTAATAGTATGGCCAAGTGCTTCAGAAAATGTATATCCATCACCTGTTGACCCTGTGTGTCGATACGCCTGCCCTCCAGTGGTCAAAATCACTGCATCAAACTTTTCTTTCTTCCCTTCTACTTCAATCACAAAACCATCATCCGCTCTCGATACCGATTCAACGGATGTTTTTAGACGCACATCCACTCCACTCTCTTTGAATAATCTTTCAAATACGCCGACAACATCCTCTCCTTTATTGGAAGCTGGGAACACACGCATATCTTCTTCTATTTTCAATGGTACTCCATGATCCTCAAACCATGCATACACATCCGCTGGAGGGAAATTCCACATCGCACTCGTTAAAAATTTTCCTCCACGATAGTATCGTTTAAGCACTTCGCGAACATGTTCAATTCCTGTCGTTACATTACACCGTCCTCCACCAGAAATTATAACCTTACTCCCCAAGCCAGGGTTTTTTTCAAAAAGAACCACCTTCGCTTCAGGAGCAACTTCGGTTATTCGAGCTGCAGTCATCATTCCTGCTGCTCCACCGCCTATGATTGCAATATTCTTCCTCATAACTCAATCACATTAAAGGTCATCATCATCTGTATCCCATACTGACCAATCGTGTTCATCATTTTCAATTTCCTCTGACAACACCGTGCCCATCTGGTCAGTGTGTACCTCATACAGCACTCCTACATACACAAGCTTTGCAATGTACTCCTTCTTGGTCGGTTTAATTTGAATTATTTCAGCGCCTGAGTATTGTTGTAACAATGCTGTTTCAATGGTCTTGAATGCGTCTTGCGTTGCTTGCACTACGGCGTCGCCTGCACCTTGATCCGCTGAACTCGATACCTCTCCAATGTAATATTTACCAAGTAAATCCCAAGCAAAATTAGAATGAATGCTCAAAAAAATACTTGTCACCTCTTTTCCGCATCGTGTTGTAATACTATTCTTACCACCAGGATGCATGCTCACATATGAAGAAACATCGTACACCGCACCTTTCACAACTAGATAACAATCACCCACAGTCGAATGCTGAGAAATCGTGTCCAATGTAAATGTTTTTGCCGTAGCAGTAGCACCAGTATTTGTTACTGTTCCACCGGCTGATTTGCTATTCGATCCCGTAGGAGGAAACAATAATGCTAAAATACCAACCACGAGAACAATGGTGAAAAAGAGAATAATGAATGTTAATGTAAATTTTTTCATATTAAAAATTGAACTCTTCAGAATGTATTACGCGTGGCGACGCACCTTCTTTCACTAATTGTTGCTTCAGTGCATTTATCATTACTGGAGGAGCACAAAGATAGAAGTCGATATCGTTTATTCCACCAGAAGCTTTGGCAATGTACGCACCAGTTATAAACCCTTCAGCGTCATAACAAAATAATTGCACACGAAATGTACCTCCCGAAGACTCTTGAATAGCACGTAACTCATCTAGGTACACCGCTTCTTCATCATTTTTCACACAATACAATAAAACAACAGCCGGACCTTCTCCAGGTGTAAGCGATCGTGCTTTTCCAATGAATGGCGTAATGCCTATACCTCCCGCAATCCATACATGCGTCGCGCTCTCTGCTCGACCTGAAAAAAATGTTCCGTATGGTCCTTCAATAGACACTACTGACCCAACTGCAAGTTGTGGGATACGTTCTGTATAATCACCAAGATTCTTGACCGCTAACTCTAAGGTATCTTGATCTGGCGAAGAAACCAAACTAAATGGATGTGATTCTTTCCCAACACGTGCATCAGAAAAACTCACAAATACAAACTGTCCTGCGGCATACACTACACGTTGTGCTACAGGCTTCATCTGAATACGTGTAACAAAATCATTTAATTGTTCAACATTCGAAACCGTATATGGGTATGTCTTCACAAAAAAACGACCAAGGAGTGTGCGGTATATAAATGCAATAAGTCCAACAGCACATAACCCCAAAACATACACGCGTAATGGCATGAACAGCTGTGTTGTACTCGGGATCAGAAATACATGAAGAGCCCCAAGAAAAAAGGCAAATCCAAAGAACTTGTGTGTCCATTTCCAAATATTGTATTTTGGTCGCAAGTACAATGTGAGCACAATGAGAAATAGCATGCTACCTAGACCAATAATTCCGAAATCCATCGCTACACTACTATTGGGCAACAAAAATTGGATAACTCCATAAAAAGTTCCTCCACTATACTGAACCGCTAATAACAGTGGATGGAATAGTAAGGCGATGAATGCAATCTGACCATATCGGCTATGCTGGATATACATTCTATTCAATCCACGAAACAGGTATTCAACCCAATGTAGACGAGCACTCAATACTAAATTGATTGCAAATAAAGAAATGCCAAACAAACCAAATACCTGACCAACAGCGGTCAGTGCATCCCCTGCTCCCATGGCGTTAATAGCCGTATGCGGAGCCAATACCCACAATCCGACTGGGATAGAGGCTACAATGAGAATAATGAGATCAACAGATAACAGTGATCGGAAAAATGTATTTGAAATTTTCATGCTGTACAGTATAAACCGAACTGACAAATAAAGAAAACTAACTCAGCAACTTCTCCAAGTTAATCGTACTATCTACATCCAGTTGACTCACAAACTCATCATCATGACTGACCACAATAATCGCTCCTTTAAAATTATTCAGTGACTGCGCAATCACAGGCAAATGTCGAAAGTTAATATGATTGGTCGGCTCATCCAAAATAAGTAGAACCGGTTCTTGCAACACAAAACGTGCATACGACAACAATCCTTTCTGCCCTTCGGACATGGAACCAATCGAATTCTGCAACACTTCACCTTTTAATAGAAACTGTGCTGCTTTTTCATAAATATCCTGCGGCCCTGCTTCATTTGCGACTTCTTCGAGAGCTTCGAATGGTGTTTGTTCAAAATTCAAACCAGAAAAATCTTGACGATAATACCCAACACGCGCTCCCTCCATTATTGTCATTCCAGTGTGCGAATCTGAAGCAAGAGCCTCAAGCATTGTTGTCTTTCCAATTCCATTTGGTCCAGTAATACGAAGTATCTCCCCTTTTCTGATTTCAATATCCAGTTTCTTGGTAACCGGTTCTGAACCAACCATAATAGTAATCTCATTCAGATGTGCGAGTGATCCACTAAACTCTTGCATGGGAATAACAAACGGCCGAATCGTTTTATCCTCTTGACGCACATCGATCATATTTTCTTCATCCGCCTCAAGCTCGTCTTTCAATTTGCTTGCAAGTCGACGCATTTTTCCACCCTTATGTGAAAACTCATTTACCTTTTCTTTACGATCGATAATATTTTTTTTCAGTCGTGCATTCTGACGTTGCTCACGTTCAATCTGTGCGGCTATTTCATCAACAACATCATAATAATCCCCAACATACCAATCCACTTTTTTTGTGAAGACATCTAAGTGAAGCACGCCATCAGTAAACAAATTTAAAAACGCAGCATCATGAGAGATAACAATAACCGTCTTCTCGTATGCTAACAAAAATGAAATCAAATGATCTATCCCTTGTGTGTCTAAATTATTTGTTGGCTCATCAAGTAACAAAATATCTGGCTCATCAATAATTGCATGCGCTAATAACAGTCGAGCTTGCTGCCCCCCAGACAAATCTCCAACAGTCCAATGTGTTGGCACCGACAAATTCACGACTTCTAACACACGTTTGATATCGCGATCAATATCATGTTTCTTATTATCATACGCCGTTTCAAAAAACTCTTTGACCGTTCGCGTCATATGCTCTTGCGGCATTACCTGCGAAGCGATTCCAATAGATGCACCATTCGTAATATTTATCTCACCGTTGTTTGGGTGTAGATCACCCGTGATCATTTGAAAGATTGTCGACTTTCCAGCACCATTCTGACCCATAATGGTCACTTTGGCATTTTTGCGAACAGAAAAACTCGCCTCATGCAAAATGGGTTTTTTTGGACTGTACCCAAAGGATACGTCGTCAAATCTGATTATTACCTCTCCGTGTTCGTTGCTCATCTTCTATACATCAATATAAAAACCTGGAAAGCCAGGCAGCTGGAACACTGTACTCTTTTATCGGGGAATAGTCAAGGCAGGTATCAAAAAACACCCTTGTAAAGAGTGTTTCTTATGTTAGGACTTTCGCTTTGCTGCTAATGCTGCAAGCATTGCTTTCTTGACTGCTAAACGCTTTTTTGTCTTTGGTGAGCGTTTGCTTTTGATATGTGATGTAAGTGATCCTTCTCGTTTGGCCATATGTATCGTCGTAATTATCTATTCAAAGTGTTCATGCAATATCGATGTACTATACTACACTATATTTATTTTTTGTCTAGGGAGGTCTTCTTCATATAGTCCGATGCCTCCAGCCATATTTACAATATGATACTGTGGTAACTGATCAACAAGTTGTTTTTGAAGATGGCCCGATGAACCACCGGAATGGCAATACAAAACAAAATACGTCCCCTCCGGATACTCTCCTTTAAATAGACTGTTTGATAACGGCACAGAATCTGTAACCGGATCGTTAATCATGTCGACAAGAATAACTCGCACCCCTTCTTTCTCAAGCTCACGCCGCTTATTGTAGTACTCTTGCCATGTCCACTGCTCAGAGTCTCCTCCGTTGATCGAACACGCATTCTTTTCGAACATTGTAAATACGTCCATATAGATTTCTATGTAGGAAATTAATATTACTATGGCGTAAGCCCAGCTACCCACTGCAATGTTTCTGTTTCCGGATTCGCACCTGTTCCGCCCATATATTTCTGAATGATCATTGTGTACTGTCCTTGAGCTTTTTGTGTTTCAAAATCTGTCGTGCCTGTAAAATCACCTGTTAAGCCCCAACTCATTTCCTTGGCATGACCGCTAGTAAGACTGGCTATAGTTCCATCAATAATTTTCGCTGTAATTTCTCCTTCTGGCGTGATGGTACCTTCAATATCATAATCAATGCGAACGTCCAATTCCGGATCTGATTTCACTGGCTTGTAGGTCAAATGGCAACCACCAGTGACAGTACCTGTAGAAAAATTGAGATTCAATACAAGATTTCGTGTGAATCCATCGGTAAAATTTCCTGAACGACAGTTATAGCTGTAACTGGTAAATAGATATCCATACAACTGCATGTCTGCGTGCAATATTTCAGGCGCTGCTACAACCGGGGGAGTATCAGTTACTACCTCCTCTACTTGAACAACTGGATCTTCTGGCTCAACCTCTTCAAGTAATACACTACGAAAATACATATAGGAAAACCAGGCACCCATTAATAAAAGGACCACAAGCATCATAGCAACTCCAAGTACAAGCCACGGCTGATTATTAATGAGTTGTCTTAATCTTGTCATACGGAGTATATGCTAATTACAATACGTATAAGAATATAAATGTATCACTACTATACACCACATTCGTTTCGGGATCATATAATTCTACAAGGCCCAAGCCAATCATCGGGTACGTTATTTGCCCAGACATTTCCTGCAATCCACTAACCCATTCAGTGCTATTACTTACTAATTCTCCTAACGGCTCAGATATCTCATCTATCAATCCTCCAAAAATATCATCAAATATTTCAAGTGCATCAACTAATCCACTCAACCAAGATGGTAATGCGGCATCCGGCATTTCCCAGCTAAAATCCAACATCGTGGAATCATGTTTTGTAATTTGTACACCACGATCGTCCGTTTCGCGATACCCTGGCAATGTTTCTTGCACATACGAATATAATTTGCCTCGATTCGCGCTTGTTTCATCATCATCAACGGACTTGCCAAGGTCTGTCATAAATGTAAATTGAGGCAAACTCACGGAGGTACGTAATTGCAGATCAACATTTGTTTTACCAGGATTTGACATGAAATATTGCATATGCACATCGTCACCTGCCTCATAAATAGGAATCGTATCTTGCAAGTCAGCCAACACACCTGGCTGTAAACGTTGAACAGTAAAATCGTCATGTTCGTACACCGCTGTCGATCCATCACCGCTCATTGCCGCAGAACTTGGGAACAATAAATCACCATCAATTTGATACGGACTCTGGTTCTTGCCCGGATGTTGCCAATCAAACATAAAAGCATAATCAAGTCCCTCAGTTGCTGTAAAGAATTTTCCATTAGCAGAAGCACCTAATGACGTATGGCTTCCGTTACGCTCATACTGCCATTGTTTTTCCCCACTCCTCCCATTATATCCATAAAATACTTCATTGCTTGTAACAATAAGCCGCTTCGCATTATTTGAAAGCTGTATTATTGGTGAGTGTGTACTTTCTATTAGCTTTTTCCAGCGCCATTTTCGCGACGTGGTTTTAAGGCCAACAACATACCAATCATTATTAGCACTCGTGTTTCTATTAAATGCAACCATCGAAGCAAAGTTCCCATTCTTGTTAAGTGCGACACTATATATCTGATGCTTTGTTTCTTTTTCCCACGTCCAATCGTCATTATTTGTATTCTTGATAAATCCATAACTGTACCCAGTGGAAGCAAACAATTTTCTGCCGTCTGGAGTAACTACGACCTGATCAACAAACCCACCTTCCGAAAGAGTCCATTTCTTTTTATACTCACTACTATTTCTATTCCATTTATAAACATTTGATACTCTGTTTCCTGCAAATACTTTCGAGCCATTAGATGAAAGAGTGCATGTATCAAATACTTCACTACCTCCATCAAAAGACCATAATAATTGTTCAGTAGCCGCATCAAGAACCCACACCTTGCTACCACAAACAACAATCGTAGATCCATCAGCCGAAACATCTTGATCAAAAAATACTGCATCTTCTGGCGCTTCATAAATCCACTGAGGCGTACTCTCATTTGGTGAAAACACTACCACTTCACTAATCGCATTTACACCTGTGCCTCCAATTGCAGTAATCACATTTCCGGAGGTTGATAACTCAGAATCGGATAGATGATAATTCGCATCAGCATTCTTATAGGTATACGACGGGTAGCTGGCTGACAATGCAACGCTTGGGAATATTCCCATTACAACAAATATTCCTAACACAGATATGCTACGAATGATTTTCATATACTATCTCCTTTATTTGTATTAAACTATGCTGTCATAAGTATAACAAAAAATTGCGTAACCAACAATTTGTTTATATATGAAGCACAATTATCAAATTACACAACAGCAGCAATCACATCAGCTAACGCATCAAATCCACCATATCGTGTAACCATAGCTGCATTTTGTCCACTCTCATTTGTAAATCCAGCATCTGCTTTGTTTTTCAGCAACATGCGGACCAGCACTTCCTCGCCAGAAGCTCCAGCCTCCATTAAAGCAGTCCACCCTTCACTACTCACATGATTCACATCAGCTCCTTTTTTAACTAAATGAGTTGCTACCTTTGAATGTCCTTTTCGTATTGCCCAACGCAATGGAGTTGTATCAAGACCATCCAATGCATTGATGTTAGCACCTTTTTTGAGCGCTGCATCAACACCAGCTATTTTCCCTTCGTCTGCTGCACAAATTAAATGAGCCTCAGGTTTCTTCATACCCTTTATGTCTGGTTTCATTTGTTTCATCTGCCATGATTGAAGTAAAACCATCATCTGAGGTGTTGTATCTCGCTCTGTCATTTGCGCAATGATAAGCACATCATTTGTCACAGGAACACCAGTCTCAGCAAGAAAATCTGCCATACCCAAATTACCGTACTTCGCAGCAATGCCAAGAGCGTTCATTCCTCCTTCATCATCTACAGTCACATCTACCCCATCTGCAATTGCCTTCTCCATACCTTCCTTGTCCTGCTCCTCTGCTGCTTCCAAAAATATTTTTTCTGCTGCTTTCAATGCCATAATTATGACGTCAGCTTCGCATGTAATTCACCTACTGGTTTATACGTAACTCCATCCACTGTACCTTCCTTGCCACTCGCGTGATACACCTCTTTCAATTTGAGACTTTTTGCGATTGCAATTAACGGCTCATCACCAAGATCTTTAGGATCGTCAGCAGCGTGTCCAAGTGATGCAATAAATTCAGCTTGTTCTACCGCCTTTTCCTTATCAAAACCGCCTGCTTCCAATTGTTTTGCAACTTGGTCCCGCAACCATGGTGTTATAACAAATCCAATAGTATCCCGCATACCAACATATGCAGTAAATAGTTCTGCGGGTGGTCCGCTTAGTGAAGCTGTCGCTTGCACATAAATTTCTGGAGACAATAGATATAATTTCATATTCAACGAAATAATTGATAATAGTTCTTCAAAGAGGAGTTTATCATACAATGTTGACACCTGCGAATTTATGACACATAAATCGCAAAGTACTGTATACTACAGACGATACAACATTAAACTTTGAAGAATGAAAAAGAAAGTTATTGTTATTGGAGCTGGTTTGTCAGGACTTGCCGCGGCGTATGAGCTAACACGCTCTGGAATGATTGACGTAACTGTTGTGGAAGCAAGCAATGTTACTGGCGGTCGCGTTCAAAGCCTCCCAGTACACGGACACATGGTTGATTT
>CAZMTW010000012.1:0-14172 GCA_964569285.1 uncultured Gammaproteobacteria bacterium | reverse complement strand
CAGATACACCACCCGATTTATTCGCGAGCACTGGTCGACGTGCCTGAATATTCATTTCTAATCCTATAGCGGTATTTACTCCTGTAATACCATCAGCACCAGCTGCTTCAGCAGCCTTGGCATACTCCCCTATTTGCCATGTGTTTGGAGACAACTTTAACAAAATTGGTACATTAGAATTCTCCTTAACTAACTTTGTAATTTTTTCAATTGAATCAATATCATGTGCAAATGGTTTTTCATACAAGTGCGAAGCATGAGGGCAGGAAATATCCACTTCCAGCAAATCAATAGAAGTTTCACATAACATTCTGGCTGCCTCACCAAACTCCTCATGCGTTGTACCAAAAATAGACCCAATCAGTACACTGTCTGTTAACGACCGAAACTGTTCTAATTCAGGAATAACATTCTTTACTCCAGGCCCTGGCAAACCAACAGCATTCAAAAAATACTGCTCTTCTCCAATCATAACCGGATTCGGATTTCCCTCGACCGGTTCTGTTCGAACCGATTTCATTGTAACACCACCTGCACCATTTGCTGCCACCCGTGCCATTGATGCTCCGGTCACACCCATAATTCCAGATGCCAACACAAGAGGGTTACTAAACTGCTTTCCAAGAAATGTTGTCTGTATCATAGTATTATTCTGAAACTATCTTACCATCTTTTATAACTGTAGTGATACTTGCCCGTACCATGTGCCCTTGCCACGGAGACCATCCACATTTTGTCTTTAACTGATCACGTACAATAACTGTCGGCGAGTGCAAATCAACCAACACAAGGTCTGCAACACTTCCCGGCCCAATAGTACCTTTTCCTTTTAATCCAAATATTTCAGCTGGTTTGGTTGATGTAATTTCAACAAGTCTCTCCATTGTAAACTGCTCATCATCTACATGGTTTAATAACACCAAAAGAGCGGTGTCCAATTCTGGCAATCCAGAAGGGACATCCCAGTACGATTCTACATTTTTTTCTTCCCACGTGTGTGGAGCATGATCCGTTGCAATCATATCTATATCACCAGAGAGCACACCTTCCCACATTGCACTCACATCCGAACTTGGACGAATCGGTGGGTTTACCTTTAAGACGCTCCCACGTTCTGCTACATCAAGATCTGTAAAGATCAGATGATGTGGAGTGACATCACACGTAATGCGTACTCCTTCTTTTTTTGCTTTTGCAATCAATACTAACTCCTTCTTTGTCGAAATATGCGTAATGTGAACCGAAGAATTCGTTTTCTTTACAATAGCAATAATTCGTTTTAATGCTGATATAGCCACTTCTGGTGAACGCAATTTTCCATGAATGTCGACACCTCCATACTCTTTTAATTTGACTGCGTGTTTGCCTACCATATGTTCATCTTCACAATGAACAACAATAGGCATATCCAACTTCAATGCAAATAATTTCTCAAGCGCTTCATCATCATCAATCAATTTTGTGCCATCGGCAGCCGTAAAATATGGAGCAACTTTTACACCAACTGCCAAACCGACAGACTGGCGGATTTCCTCTATATTATCTGTTGTTGCACCAATATACGATACTATATCAATTGTACCTTCTTTTTGTGCACGAGCAATGTTCTGTTGCAATAATGCAACTGTCGTTATTGGTGGATTCGTGTTTGGCATATCTCCAACCGTTGTTATACCACCCGCAATTGCAGCCGCCGACCCCGAAACAAAATCTTCCTTATACTCTTGACCAGGAACACGTAAATGCACATGCATATCAATCATTCCTGGAATAAGAATATTTCCCTCTGCATCGATAATTGTATCGGCATCCTCCGAAATTCCTTTTTCGATTTTTTCAACATTCCCATCACGTATAAACACATCTACCGGCTGTTTCCGATTATAGACCAATGTATGTTGTATCAACACTGTGCTCATTTCAGTTTTCCTAAAATATGTGCTAATAATGCTGCTCGTATGGGAACCCCACCCTGAGCCTCTTCGAAATAATAGGCATGTGGTGAAGCATCCACTTCTACCGGAATTTCATATCGCCGCGGCAATGGATGAATAATTTTCATATTCTCCTTTGCACCTGATAACATATCCAACGTCAGAATATACGCATCTTTTACTTTTTCATATTCAGCTGCATCCTCAAATCGTTCTTCCTGCACGCGAGTCATTGCAAGAATGTCTGCAACACCAATAACAGAATCGATTCCTTCTATCTCTTCAACTTCTATTCCTTTTTCTTTTACAAAAGACCGGACGTCATCAGGCATACGTAATGAAGGAGGTGCAACCCAAATCTGTTTCGTCGTAGGAAAATGACTCAATGCTTTTGCCAGAGAATGTGGAACACGTCCATACTTCAGATCACCAACCAATGCAATGGTTAACCCTTCCAATGTACCTTGTGTTTTTTGAATTGCAAATAAATCCATCAATGTCTGTGTTGGATGATCAGCGGAACCATCGCCTGCATTAATAACTGGAGTTTTAGCAACGTCCGCAGCAATCGCTACAGCACCTGCATCAGGATGCCTCATAATAATGGCATCCACATAGCCATCAACAATACGTACCGTATCTTCAAGTGACTCTCCTTTTTTCAGAGACGTCTGTTCTGTTCCAGCAAAACCACTAACCTCACCACCCATCCGCTTTACTGCTGTTTCAAACGATAACCGAGTACGTGTTGAGGGTTCAAAAAATAATGAACCAATTACATTTCCTTTCAATGCATCCATTGGGTACCCGTTCTTCTCAAATTCTTGTGCTGTTTCAAGAACAGTCATTATTTCCTCCAGTGAAATATCCTCGATAGTAACGAGATCTTTTCCCTGTAACATATTATTTTCCGTTGTTATTCTTTTTATACTCATCCCACGCTTTAATCTGCAATGGTTGTCCTAATACTTTGAGCTCATATAATGCTGATATAAACGTTTTTGCCAACTGAGTATTTGATATCAGTGTTACATTATGATCAATAGCCGTTCGTCGAATTCTAAAACCGTCAGTAACCGTTGCCTTATTAAATTTACGAGGGATATTGATAATAAAATCAATTTTACCTTGCTCCAATTCCTCTAACACATTTGGTGATTTCTTCTCCGAAACCTTATGCAACCGCGTAATTGGAATCTTCAATTTGTTCTGTATATATTCTGCGGTATGTTCTGTTCCAAACAAATGATATCCCATCTCATGTAACATGCGAATATGACGAGCAAGATCGATTTTATTTTCATCTCTGCCAATTGAAAGTAAAATATTCTTTTTTGGCAGAGTCATTTCCACAGCAAGCAACGATTTCAAGAACGCTTCCAAATATTGATCCCCAAAACACGCTACTTCGCCGGTAGAGCCCATCTCCACATAAAGAACAGGGTCTGCACCTTTAATACGTGAGTAAGAAAATTGAGGTGCCTTTACAGTTACATAATCAAGATCAAGTGTTCTGTAATCTCCTCTAATATCTTCTCCTAACATCGCCCGAGTGGCCATATCAATAAAATTATATTTCGTAGCCTTGGACACAAACGGGAAGCTACGCGAAGAACGAAGATTCAACTCAATGACTTTCAAATTATTTCCTTTCGCTAAAAATTGAATATTAAATGGTCCGGTAATATTCAATTCACGCACAACCGAACGAGTGATATGTTTGATCCGACGAATTGTCTCAAGATACGATTTCTGCGGCGGCATCGCGACCGTAGCGTCTCCTGAATGAACGCCAGCATTTTCAACATGTTCTGTGAACGCGTAAATAACCAACTCGCCATCTTGCGCCACACCGTCTACCTCAACCTCTTTTGCTCCGCTGATGAATTTTGAAATTACTACAGGATGTTCCTTGGATACCTGAGCGGCGTCTGCCAAGAACTGATCAAGTGCATCTGCACTGAATGCAAGATTCATTGCTGCTCCAGATAGAACGTATGAAGGTCGAATCAGAACTGGGTACCCAACTTTATCTGCAAATGTTTTTGCCTGAGCCACTGTCGTTAGTTCGCGCCATGCCGGTTGATCAACTCCGATAGTATCTAATAAACAAGAAAACTTATGCCTATCTTCTGCACGATCAATATCCTTAGGTGAGGTTCCCATAATAGTAACTCCCATATCCTCAAGCTTCATTGCAAGATTATTTGGAATCTGACCGCCCATCGACACAAACACACCTTTTGGATTTTCAAAATCATGAATATCCATAACACGCTCGAGCGTAAGTTCTTCAAAATACAATCGATCACAAATATCAAAATCAGTTGAAACAGTTTCTGGATTACAGTTAATCATAATTGTGTTATACCCCTTTGCAGAAGCTGTTTTCACTGCCTGCACACAACACCAATCAAACTCCACAGAAGATCCAATACGATACGGACCACTTCCTAAAACTGTTAATTGATTCTTTCCACGTGTGACATCATTCTCGCTACCATTATAAGTCATGTACAAATAATTGGTTTGCGCTGGAAACTCTCCAGCAAGCGTATCAATTTGTTTTACAACAGGAACAATATTACTCTTCTTTCGCTGCGCTCGAATGGCATCCGCAGTCGTACCACGTGCATCCGCAATCTGTGAATCAGAAAAACCTAACTCCTTGGCATATCGTAATAACGGCGCATCCAACTGTTTTGCTTTCTTTACTTCACGCTCACACTCAACAATCCTTCTGATTTTGTGAAGAAACCATTTATCAATTTTAGTAATCTTATGGAGACTATCAACCGTTTCTCCACTTTTCATCGCTCGCGATAACGCAAACAATCGACGATCAGTTGGATGCTTCACCTCGTCCATAACATCATCAATGATAATGTCGCCATTACCAATCACTCCTTCTGCTCCAACATTCAACATGCGCGCTGCCTTCTGGATTGCTTCTTCGAATGTACGGCCAATTGCCATTACTTCTCCAACACTTTTCATCTCTGAACCAATGCGTCTATCTGCGGCTTTAAACTTAGTTAAATCCCATCGAGGCACTTTAACCGCTACATAGTCCAGTGCTGGTTCAAAACATGCCTGTGTTGTACCGGTCACCATATTCTGCACATCTGTTAAGTTGTACCCAAGCGCTAATTTCGCTGCAACCCATGCAAGTGGATACCCAGTCGCTTTAGACGCCAACGCAGATGAGCGCGACAAGCGTGCATTGATTTCAATCACGCGATAGTCTCCATTTGCTGGATTAACCGTATACTGAATATTACATTCACCAATAATGCCAAGATGGCGAACCGTCTTCATCGCGATCGTTCTCAATCCATGGTACTCCTCGTTGCTCAATGTCTGTGACGGTGCAATAACAATACTTTCACCTGTATGAATACCCATAGGATCAAAGTTCTCCATGTTACAGACGGTCACGCAATTGTCGTACTGGTCTCGAACCACTTCATATTCAATCTCTTTCCATCCACCAAGATACTCCTCCAAAAGCACTTGCGGCACCGACCGAAATGCCTCAGTTAGTCGTGTGGCCAACTCCGCCTCATTTTTAACTCGTCCTGATCCTTTTCCGCCAAGTGAATACGCAGAACGCATCATAATCGGATACCCGATCTTCTTCGCTGCCTTCTTTCCTTGCTCGACTGTCTTCACAGCTATACTTCGAGCAATATTCACATCAATTTCACGTAATCGTTTTGAAAACAAATCCCTATCTTCAGTATTGCGAATAGCTTCTGTAGGCGTGCCAAGTACTCGAACACCGTATTGCTGCAATATACCATCGTCTTCCAGTTCCAAACCAAGATTCAATGCTGTTTGACCACCAAAACTGAGTAATAATGCATCTGGTCTTTCTTTTTCAATAACGCCCTCTACAAAATCCTTCGTTAGAGGCAAAAAATACACACGATCAGCCATATCCTCATTTGTTTGCACTGTTGCAATATTCGGATTCACAAGAACTGTTCGAATCCCCTCCTCCTTCAATGCTTTAATCGCCTGTGAACCGGAATAATCAAATTCACCAGCCTGCCCAATGCGGAGACCTCCAGAACCAAGAATGAGTACTTTTTTTGGTTTTGTAATAGTGCTCATGACTTTTTCACCAAATCAATATACCGATCAAACAAAAATTCTGTATCTTCTGGACCAGGAGTTGCTTCTGGATGGAACTGCACAGACCAAAATGGCATTTTTGAATGTTTAATACCCTCAACCGATCCATCATTTGCATTCTTAAACCACAATTTCCATCCCGACGGAATTGTACTTTCACGAACTGCAAAACCATGATTCTGTGTGGTGAGATAACATCGTTCTGTACCAACCTCAATGCACGGCTGATTTTGAGACCGATGACCATACTTAAGCTTGTACGTCTTTGCTCCAGCAGCTAATCCCATTAGCTGTGAACCTAGGCAAATGCCAAAAATTGGTTTCTTCCCTTCCATGGCCACGCGCAAGTGTTCAATTGTTTCTTTCGCCATCATTGGATCTCCAGGACCATTACTAATGAACAATCCATCCCACTCTTCATTATTATAGTCATAATTCCATGGGACTCTCTTAACCTCTACACCACGTTTGACCAAACAACGCAAAATATTCTCCTTCATGCCACAATCAACCAATACAATCTTCTTTTTCCCCTTTCCTGTCGTGGAGGCTCGCTTGATACTTACTTCAGCAACTAAATTACGTTCATTCGGATCCTCAATCTCTTTAACCGGCTGTTTTCCTTCAATAACAATCTGTCCAAGCATAACTCCGTGCTCACGCAACTTCTTTGTGAGTGCACGTGTGTCAATTCCATAGATTCCAGGTACCTTTTCTTCCTTCAACCACTCGTCTAATGAACGAGTAGCATCTGCATGGGAATAATCAAACGAATAATCCTGAACAATCAAGCCTTGTATCTGAATATGTTTCGATTCAAACGGTCCTTTAGGTACACCGTAATTCCCAACCATGGGATACGTCATCACAAGAATCTGCCCTTTAAATGAAGGGTCAGTAAACGCTTCAGGATATCCAACCATGCCGGTCGCAAACACCACTTCACCCGTTGTGCTACCTGCTGTTCCAAATGAAAACCCTTCGAATGTGGTTCCGTCGGACAGGATGATTCGCGCTGTTTTTCTCTTTTTCATTACTTCAATTCTGTATTTAAAGAAAAATCCCCCATTAAGGAGGATTCTTCCAGTAATTCCAGTACTTCTTTCTTTCTGCGTGAGTGTTCCATAATCCCAAATACTATAACACATATATACGCTTTTGCAATCATCTCATAGACGTGGATAAGTCAAAGAAAGATGCTATACTGAATCAGATGAACTTCTTTACACTACAACCTGCAATACAACACATTGTTATCGCCGCGATCATCGTTGTTGGAAGTCTTATTGTTGGTTTTGTATTTGAGCGTGTAATCCTCGCTTGGATGAAACGCGTCGCAAAAAAAACGTCGTGGAAAGGTGACGACGTCATTGTAGAAGGTATTAAAGGCTCAGTAGTTCAATTATTCTTTCTTTGGGGGTTATGGTGGGCACTGAAAGAGCTAGAAATTCAACACATATACATACAACAAATCTTTATCATTCTCGGGATTATAATCGTCACACGATTTGTCGAAAAAATCCTTGTCGGATTTGTGAAGCTCATTACGGAAAAAAGCGCTGCCATTCCTGAGACATCTATTTTTTCTAATCTTATTCGTATTATTGTGTTTAGTATTGGAGCACTTGTCATTCTACAATCACTTGGAATACAGATTACCGCAGTTCTCGGTGCACTAGGTATAGGTGGGCTTGCCATTGCCCTTGCGGTCAAAGATACGGTATCAAATTTATTTGCTGGACTTCAAATACTTTCATCAAAACAACTCAGCCCAGGAGATTCGATTTCGGTCAGTGGAGATAGTGGCACAATTACTGATATCACATGGCGCTATACAACACTTCGATCGCTAACAAACAAACTGATAATGATACCGAATTCAAAACTTTCGAGTGCAACAATTATAAAAAATTCACACCGAAACAAAGAACAACTGATATTTATGAAAATTGGTGTATCCTACGACAGTAAACTCGAAAAAGTTGAAAAGGTTACAAGGGAGGTTGCAGAAGAAGTACTCGCTACGGTTGATTCAGAAGTAAAACCTACAACTCCGACAGTTCGTTTTTCCGAACTCGGCGATTCTGCAATTACTGTATCAGTTGGTATGAAGTTGAGTAATAACTCAAAGCAGTTTGAACTGAAACATCAGTTCATTAAAGCGATACATGAACGCTATAAAAAAGAAAAGATAGATATCCCCTACCCCACTCAAACAATTAAACTACAAAAGAGGTAATCAGTACCTCTTTTGTATATGCTGTACATTTGATTTTGCTGTTGTACGCGAGAACATTTCTCTCTCTTCTGCTGATATTGGTCGAAAACGAGCTTGATATTGATTCAATTTCTTTCTGTGTCGTACGATAATTTTCGCCACTCCATTCTTCACTTTCTTTTTTTTCGTCAAATGAAATGTTCCATTCTTTGTTTTGCGATAAAAACGAACCATCCGGCCGTCTAGATTCACATTTTCTGATGCAGTCGTTACATGAACTATCAACACATGCCGACTACCTTTTCTTTTTTTTTGTAAGCGTAACTGTACATGCGGCAATGTAGTGCCTGTATCCACATCAAGTGATGGTTCAACAACAGGAGCATCTACTGTTGGCAGTGGCGCTACTGGTTGCTGGGGTGAGTCAACATTAGGTTCTTCCGTAATAACAGCATCAACTGGATATGCATGTCCAAGTGCGCGCAAAGCATTCGTCTGACCAAAGGCATATACTTTATCACCTTCACTCCATTGAAACGCCCCATCATACACACTCGACGGATTATCTACTTGCAGTGAAGTCACGACAGCAAGCATCTCATCTGCAAATGCAGTATCACCCATAAAACGAGCAAATTCCGAAACTAAACTATAGACAGAAAAATCCTGATACGGAGAATCCGAAATTCCAAGCGGTGTATACGCGCCCACAATTTCTCCTTCAGTCTCATATTTTGATTTAAAGAAATCTAATGTCTGCTGCCCAAGATCAGTATACCCTGCTTCCGCAAGATGATATCCAATAATACCCAACTGAATAGAACTAAGTGAAGGATCCTGAATATAGGTATCTGTATCAAGATCATACGTCAACCAATACAATCCATTTCCAATAGCTGCCCCGTTAATCAATTCTGCTTGTCGTTGCTCCACCGTAGTCCATCTACTATCATATACCGCAAATCGCTGCATAACAGAAAGATCCAAGTAGGAAATTTGTGTCTGACTCGATGGATACACACCACTATCATTCCAAGACGCGCCCTGAGTCATAACTCCATCGACAACCACATACTGTAAAATTTTATCAGCAGCTGCAAGCGCTGTATCACGATACGATTGATTGTTCCACTTATCCGCAGCCTGCATATACGCGTCTAGAATGCGGAAATCATCAATAATTGCACTCGAAGTCGCTATTTCCTCCAAGTTTGGACCAATGCGCCAATTGTACAACAACGACGCGTCATGTTTCAAATACGTATCAACAAACTGATGCTGTACTGCAAATGCGTCCTCTCTATTACTGTAGACATCATATTCCATAATCAAACCTGCTGATTCAGATAACATCTCGTGATTCACACCTGCTGCTGGATTCGACGGATATGTTGTCAGCAGATTAGCATATACTCCACCGGTTTCATCAAGCAACTCACGTTCAAAAAAAGCATACGCAGCATCTTCTACTTCGTGTGTCTGGATAGCCTGTGCCGGAAAGGCAAAGACCAATGCAATAATGAAGATAACAATTTTTCTCATTTGTGATAGAATACTACTCAATAATGTAACACAGAATACTACAACATGTATGCCAAAATGTCAAGTACATACTACTTGCGTCAAACAATGTCTTACGCTACGATATTGATAATAATACATATACATGAATACTGAGAAGAAAATAGAAGAACTCGAAAAAAGAATTCTCACCATTGAGAAGCGCAATAACCGTGTTGAAGCAGATAAAGCATGGGAAACCAGCTTAGGACGTATTTTTTCTATTACAATCCTCACATATCTCGTTGTTGTTATAGTCATGGTAATAATCGATATTACATCACCGATGAAAAATGCCATTATTCCAACTATCGGTTTTGTTCTCTCAACACAATCATTGCCAATAATAAAACGCCTCTGGGTTCAGAAGCGCTTGAATAATAAATCTTAACTCAGTTTTTGTTTAAGCAACTCCATGGCCATCTCAGGGTCAATTTTCCCTTTGGTTTCTTTCATAAGTTGGCCAACCAAGTACATTAATGCCTTTTCTTTGCCGCCTTTATAATCGGCAACAGACTCTTCGTTCGATGCAATAATCTTATCAACAATCGAATCCACCTCTCCAGTGTCGCTCATCTGCTCCAAATCCTGCTCTTGCATAATCACACTCGGATCACCACCATGTTCAAACATGTAGCGTAAGATTTTTTGTCCTGCACTAGAATTAATACGCTTTTCATACACAAGCATCAACAGCTCAGCGAAGTTCTCTGCAGTAAATGCTATCTCGTCAAAATCTTTTCCTGATTCTTTTAACAGGCCAAATAGTTCAGATGTAATCCATGAATTCGTCATACGACCAATTTTCTTTCCATACTGCTTCCATATCTCTTCATCAGATCCTGATACATCATCAAGCGAATTCAACCATGCTCGCAATTCAGATATTGTGCGTTCAAATAATTCACCTACACGCGGATCCGTAGTAAGCGTCTTCGCGTCATGATAGCTCAACACATATTCATCTCTAAAACGGTTTCGACGTTGCTCTGGCAACTCAGGAACAGCGTGTGACAATACTTGCAGTTGTTCTGGTGTGCGAACAATCGGAGGGATATCTGGCTCTGGAAAGTATCGGTAATCTGCTGCTCCCTCTTTTGAACGCTGTTCAACAGTAATACCACGTTTATCATCCCATCCTCGTGTTGTGGTTTCCTCAGGAGCTTTTCCTTCATCCCACAACTTCGTCTGACGATCAATCTCATACTCAATAGCTCGCTCTATAGAACGAAAAGAATTCATATTCTTCACCTCAGTTTTTGGGAACAGCGCAACTTCTCCTATTGGTCTGAGTGAAATATTCGCATCACAACGCATATGGCCTTTTGACATTTCTGCCTCTGATGCACCCACATATCGAGCAATTTGTTGTATCTCTTGTGCAAATGCCTTTGCTTGTGCTGCTGTCTTGATGTCTGGTTTAGTGACTAACTCTGCAAGCGGTGCTCCGGCACGATTAAAATCCACCAACGTTGCACCATCTGCTGAATGCTTTAACTTTGCCGCATCCTCTTCCAAATGTAATCGTTCAATCCCAATACGTACCGTATGAATATCATCGGCCATAATATCAAGGTATCCATTCAATGCCAATGGCTGATCAAATTGAGAAATTTGATACCCTTTAGGCAAGTCCGGATAAAAATAATGCTTTCGATCAAATTTACAAAACTCTTGCACTTCACTGTTGATAGCATATGATAAAATAGAACCAAGTCGTATAGCCTCTTCATTCACCTGAGGAAGACTACCGGGATGGCCAAGACAAATAGGACACACATGTTCATTTGGAACATCACTGTCTGTATTTGCAGAACTACAAAACATCTTAGACTTTGTTTTTAGTCGCAAGTGAATTTCTAAGCCGATAACAATGTCGTATTTTGGTTCTTTCATATTATAATCCTGTACTTCCAAAACCTCCCTCACCTCTCGTCGTATCATCCAACTCCACCACCTCTGTCACCATCCCAGACAACACCGACTGAATTAAAATCTGTGCGACCTTTTGGTGTGCTTCAATCTGGATTGGTTCGGTACTCGTATTCAACACTACAATCTGAACTTCACCTCTGTATCCAGAATCGATAACACCTGCCATTGTTGATAAGCCTTCTTTCAGCGCACGACCGCTCTTGTCCCATACCAAACCGACATACCCGTCAGGCACTGCAATGGCAATCCCTGTCGAAATAGCATGACGAGCTCCAGGTTCTAATACGACCGCTTCTACACTGAATACATCCATACCTGCATCGCCCTCATGTTCATACTCTGGTAACTTTGCGTCTTCTCGCAATTTTTTTGCTGGAATATTCATAACCCTAATCGATCAGTTACAATTGAATACAATATATTCTCATTTGCTTCCTTGGGACCATCAGTTGATTGAACAACCCATTGTTCATTCGTATCTGCTAACTGTAAAAAATAATCACGAACACGTTGATGAAATGCCAACTCCTCCAAATCCAACCGATTAAGTTCCTTGTCATCATCTTGTCGTCGACGTAAACCAATCTCTGGATCAATGTCCAAGAATAAAACAAGATCAGGATCGACTCCATTCCTGGCATACGCATCCATTGCAATGATCAGATCACTCTCCGGCAATTGCCGACCACCAATCTGGTACGCGAATGTCGAACCTGAAAAACGATCACAAATCACAATCTTTCCAGCTTCTAATGCAGGTTTGATAACACTCTCTACATGCTGTGCACGGTCTGCGACAAACAACAATAACTCGGCTCGCGGAACAACAGCTTCTTCACTGTCTGCTAATAGTACATTACGTATCATCTCACATACAGTTGAACCTCCTGGTTCATGCGTATGAATAACCTCGTGACCAGCATCTCGAAGTCGTTGCGTGACAGCACTCGAATGGCGGCTTTTACCGCTCCCTTCACCTCCTTCAAATACTATAAAATGCCCGTTTTCCATGATTTATTACAATTCATTACCGACCTTGAGTATACTGAAAAACAGAGACTCATGCAATCCTATCCATGCAAACGTCCAAGTTCTTCTGTAACACGTGCGTATACATCTGCAAACGACCCATTATTCATTATCACTGCGGTCGCTGTAGTGGCCAATGCCGTAATTCCAGTTTCCGTCACTGCATGCTCCTCTTGTTCAAATTCCTCCAGTGTCATCTCACTTTCACCCTCCTTTTCTCCACGACTCAACGATCGAGAATAACGAACATCCATAGGCGCATCAATGTACCACAATCGAAAATCAGAAAGTGTCGAAAATACGTCTACTTCCATCGGCATACGAATCCCATCGATTATTGCGAGTTTGTCTCCTGCAGTTTCAATATCTTTCTTCAATACCTGTGCCAAAATATCCTCTCCTAATTCTGATCGTAAACCAGTGATTGTTGCAATAAGATTTGCTCGAGTCTTTGGTAGGTGTAATCGAGAAATAATATCACTAATAATACCCGACATATGATACACGACAGCGCCATGTTCTTTTACTAAAAAATCAGAAACAGTCCCCTTGCCAGCTAATTTAGGTCCGGCAAGTCCTATAACCATATTAGTCGCCGTTTTCTAACTCAACTTTCTCTACCTCTTTCTCTTCTACGTCCGTGGAAAACAATCCAGCAGCATGTTCAAGCCACCCTTCCGATGGCTCATATACGCACACATCAACACCTGCATTCTCAAGATATTCAATAACACCATCATTACGATACATTTTACGTAACACAATCCGGCTCACACCCGCGGCAACAATATATTTGCAACAATGAATGCATGGACTATACAACGTATACAACGTCGATCCTTGCGTCGATGCACCACCAATAACAGCAGCTTGCAATAGTGCATTATGCTCACTGTGAATAGTGCGCACACAATGCCCATCTTCCAATAGATGTCCTACTTCATCACAATGATCCAATCCTGGGGGTGATCCATTATATCCGGTAGACACTATCCGTTTTTCTTTTACCAAAATGGCACCATTATGCAATCTGTCACAGGTTGCTCGAGAAGCGGCAACACGAGCAAATCCCATGAAATAATCATCCCAGGTTGGTTTGAAATGTGTAGCTTTCATATATTGATAGTATACATCAAAAAACGGGGTGTTGAAACCCCGTTCTACTGCTCTATTCTATGACAATCTGTACACCAGGGCCCATGCTGGACGACAATGTAATCGTTCTCATGAATTCGCCCTTTGCATCAGATGGACGCAATTTCTTTGCAGCGTCGACAAAGGTCATTAAATTTTCCATCAATTTTGTATCATCAAATGATACACGACCGATCAACAAGTGAAGGTTTCCCCCATCATCAC
>CAZMTW010000011.1:0-15941 GCA_964569285.1 uncultured Gammaproteobacteria bacterium | reverse complement strand
AGACGAAGAAGAACGTGAGCGAATTATGAGTACAATTCAAAAAAACAATGGATGGTCTGATCATGTACGGATTGCATTTTTTGGAGTTGTTCTTGACGATCCTGATGTGAGAACATCTCTTCAGAGTTCGAACTGCACACTGGCAGAAGCATACTCTTTAATAAAAGCTGTTGTTGTATTCTTTGAAGATAACCCAGAAACACAATTGAAAGAAAAGGCGGTAATGGAACAGATGCTGACTGCTCGCGATACCTTTTGCGCAGAAACAATACTGGGTCCAGATACTGAGCACTACATCCACATGAGCTGCCACGAGAAAAAATATAAAAAAAAGAGAGCACCACAGTTTCATGTTGATGAACTACGCGGTTTAGCGAGGGCATGTGGAGTGCAAGTAGAGAACGAGCATGAAATTAATACGAGTCAGGATGAAACAGGTGTGGTCCAGGATTTGTTTAACGCGATTGCTAGTAGTAGGGGAAAGACAGTAATTCATTTAGACACTCATGGGCTTGAGGATGGAATGAATCTGAGTATTAAGGAAGGTAGTGAAGTATTTTTGTCTGTGGCCGATATCGCACATGATCTTCTCGCTCGATTAAGTGGCTCTCAAGATACAGAAAGTTTAGCTGATGTTTCAATTATATTGAGTTCCTGCTTTAGCGGGGGTCTTACAGAAAATCTCATTAACAATATGCGGTATCAATTTGAGAATAATTCCGTAGACGGCAAAACGTTCCAAGAGGTTATTGGTGTGCCGTTCAACAGTATTGCATTGCCAACAGTGGTTGCGCAGACACAAGTCGGAAGCTTTGCGTATAGCACCGGTGCGGTGGCAAATATTTTACCTGTGGCAAAAAAGGAAGGAAGATTCACAGGCGAAATGCTGATGAGGCAAATGCAACCGCGAGACTATTATTTGGCCGATTACGCTTTTTTTCAAGGACAGCACGGCGATGTGAAAGTGATAGGTAATAGCATGTTAGCTGTTGATCAGGATAAGATGAGTGCATAGTTATTGAATACGAGATACATAATGTGGTACATAATCATTCGAGGCCCATTGGGAGTAGGGAAAACGACCGTGGCACAAGAACTTGCACAGCTGATCAATGCTGAGTATATTTCGATTGATGAGGTATTAGCAGAGAACGGATTAGATGTCATAGATGAAGAAGATGGATGTATTACCGCAGCAAATTTTATCAAAGCAAATGAGATTGTGTTGCCACATATTAAAGAGCTGTTACAAGCAGGAAGAATAGTCGTTATTGATGGTAACTTTTATCATAGAGAGCAGATAGATCATTTTGTTATGAATCTGGATGCACGTCACGAAGTATTTACTCTTAAAGCCCCGGTTGAGATCTGCATCAAAAGAGACTCCAAGAGAGAACATCCGCATGGCGAGGGAGCTGCTCGGGCAGTTTACGCGCTAGTGAATCGTTTTGAGTATGGTATTGATATCAACGTCGAAAAGAAAAAAGTACCAGAAATTCTAGAGAAGATTGTGCAGCGACTTGTGTAGCTACTTGGGTAGTTTTACTTTTTCTACTGTGCTGCCAGAATAGACTAGCGCATATTTCTCATCTTTCGATATTTCAACATTTGTGACACCGTCGTAGCCTGGTTTTCCCCATCCACCAGGGCCGCCAACATAGCTTGCGGACATTTCACCGGTATATGTGAGTATAACCTTTCCATTTTTTGTATCGATCACATCGTAGTAGGTATCAATTTCTAACTCAAAGAGACCTCCATGCGCTGAACCTTCTCGTTCCTCAACTCTAAAGCGAGGCTTTTTTGATGTTATATTTTTTACCATGAGGACAGTATAGCATTTTTGTCGCTTGCGTGAATGGAGCAAGGTCTATATTATGAAGTAAATAATAATAACAATATGTCAAAAGGTTTAGGAATAGTTTTACGCGCTTTGCAAGAGATGAACGAGGCCGCAAAGAAGCCAGGAGGTGGTGTTACCGCTTTTTTAGCAGATACAGATAAGAATGGAGTGCCAGATATGGTGGAGAAGATTGCACAAGTCAACAGCACATCTGCGGACTCATTGAACAGATATAATGAGACGAGAAGCTCACTGAACAAGGACTCAAATAAGGATACATTTGAGACGCCTCAAAAAAAATCTATTCCCCCGCCGCTGACAGCCTCAGGAGAAGGTGATGTAGGATTGCGAAAATTTAAGTTCATTGCCGTCATTATGATTATTAGCGCAGTTGTATATTATATTGGGAGAACCGGGTAATAATTCAGTAGAGCATTGCTTTGTAGACTAGAGATGACGGCAATCACAAGAAAGAAGGTGTTTGATTAATTGGACTAATTGATGTAGGTTTTCTACTATAACTCCTAATCTAAATAGGAAATGACTGAGCAATCACATATTACAAGGAAGGGGGCTGCAACTGAATCTAGGCTAGAAGGCGAGACCATCAAATCCCTTGAACAGCAGGTACAAGATGAGACTGAAAGGCGCTTGAAGGGAATGACGATTGTAGGTGAGAATACGCGGTACGGCACTCTGTATCAGGAGGATTGGAAAGACAGGCACGAAAACCTCTCGATTTTTCGTAATCGTGATTACCTTGAAAAGGAGGTGCGGGAAGAGCTTGATCCTCAACGATCTGATTACATGGGTTTACGGCTGACTAAGGCAAGATTAGCTAGTAAAGTCGCCTTAGACTATCTTTCTGGAGAAACTGTAGATTCGGCACTTGCAAAGTATGGTGGAGAGAATAGAAGCAAGGCAGCAGTTGAAGTGAAAGCTCTTACACCGGAGCAGTATTCAAATATTCCATTTTGTGGTTATGAAAGTGCTGCAACCAAGAAACATGTGGATTACGTTCATGGTGATTTATTTGTGGGTGAGACAGCTGCAAGAGTTGCTACGCGAAAACTATCAGCCGAAACCAGAGCGCTTCTTTGGGATCCAAATGTAGAACAATATCGATTTGTCGCTACTACAGATATAGAATGAGTAACGTGGCCGTTGTGGTGTGATGATTTTGTGTTATTCAAACTGCAAGAGCAGGGATTGGTAGCAGTAAAGGCCTCGCCAGCTGTTAGCGAGTAAGACAGGACCTAATTCTAGTCACAGAATTCAAAGGCAAAAAAAGTAGACGCAACCGTTGAAGGTAGTATAACTAGTTTGCTTCGTTTCTGCATATCTACGCCATTCTAAATAAAAACCAGTAACTTTATGTGTGTCGCATTGTCTGGTACACTAACAATATGATTACACATATACGCAAAGTCAGCCTTGTTGCACTTGTTATTGTATTGTTTACTGGAATGAGTGGAACCGCTTTGGCGGCAAAGCGAATGCCTACAGTGAAAGAAGTAACCGTCACTGTTCTGCAAACAAACAAAGTTCGAGTTTCGTGGACAAAAAGAAATGTTGCAAAGAGTTACGTCGTTCGAATCAAAAAAGGAAAGAATGTACTACAACGTGTGGCTACTAAGAAAAGTCGGCGCAATTTTATTTCATCTTTATTTAGAGAAGGGAAAACATACAAAGCTCAAGTACGAGTCAAAAAAACAAAAAAGCGCAAAGCATCAAAATGGAAAACAACATCATTTGTGTATGAGTATCCTGATGCGGATCCAGATGATGACGCTAATCCAGATGATGTTGTTCCAGGTGATGACGCTGACGACGACGGTGGCAGTATAGATGATGAATACATAATGGATGGTCCAGCCAGAGGAGAGGGCAACAACGACTCAGACCAAATATTCAAATCTCTCACAGTATCTCCATCTGATTCAGGTACCGTATTTATTGGCGGAGAAGGCACTGGTTTTTTTAAAACAACAGACGCAGGTTCAACATGGACACGTCTTAGAGCAGGGTTAAAAGTATTTGAGGGAAGTGCTCCCGAATATACAGAAGTATGGGACATGGCGATTGATCCAAATAATGAATCCAACGTATACGCAGCGACACTCGACGGTCCTGGCCCTCCAATGGTAAATACAGTTGGCTCTTCTGGAATTGGCGGACCATACAAAACGGCAAACGCAGGAGCGACATGGTTACGTTCAACGACAGGTTTAGAAAATTCATATACGACTACAGTTGAAATCGATCCTTCTGATTCAGATATCATTTACATTGGTACAGGCTCTGGGGATACGGAGTTTGACGAATACGGCGGAGGATTGTATCGCTCAACAGACGCAGGTTTGAATTGGACAGAGATATACGACCCACTAGCTACTCCAAATAACATGTATCGCGATCTATTGTTTCGAGGTAGTACGATGTATGTTACCGGTGTGAAGTGGCCGCTCGAAAGAGGTCCAGCAAGTGAGTATACGTTAAGCAATACCGGCTCTATTGGTTTAATCAAATCTACTGATGCAGGAGCACATTGGACAAGCATAAACCCAGGAGACGCGTGGATAAACAGCTTTGATGTGTCTCAATCAAATCCAGATATCATCTATGCACATCACCAGGATACATTTTACATCTACAAGTCGGTCGACGGTGGCGCAAACTGGACTCAGAAGAATGTAAACATCAACGGACCGCTTCAAATTCACCCGACCAATCCAGACATTGTCATATTTGCAGCAAGTGGCACTGTCTACAGAACAATAGACGGAGGAGAATCAGCGACCGAGCTGTTTACTCACGCGGGCAACATTACTGATATTGAATTTGCTCCATCAGACCCAACTATTGTATACGCAGCAGGTACGGGATTAACCGCATACAGAAGCACAGATAGCGGAGCAACTTTTACAGAGTTTGTGAATTTGCGAGATGAGGTGATGGGGGTAGATTAGGTTAGATAATGCGTGTGCAAGAAAAAAGTGATATACTGCCGTATATAAGTAATAATATAAGCAATATGGGTACATTCGATAGCGTTCCTGGAGGAGGACGAGGGGCTAAAAAAGTTGAGCCACGTGAGCCTGGAGAAGAATAACCAAAAGAATTTACAGTTGGAATGACATTCAACCAGATTTTGGCTAAGCTTGATAGTATGATTGTCGGAGGGGAGAACTTGTATTCGAAAGGGGGCGAAGCTGTAGATCTGGCGAAAATGCGCGGTCAGATAGAGCAGTTGTTAGATTCAATAACAACTGGAGTGACTACTGAGTCAGCTGATTATTTTTTGGCAAATATCAACAATTTAAGTGGAGCATTTAAAACTATTTTGGGTACCTTTACAATGGGTGGAAGATTTGAGAATAGCTGTTGAACAGGCAATGAAGGACGAAATTACTAGAGTAGCGAACGAGATCAAGGCTGCTGCGGCAAAGAGCGCTGAGACAGGAGAGTAGATACATTATTCAACAGGCGACGCAACTATCATAGAAGTGATACAATAATCCAATGGTGCAGACAAACCCACAATCAGAAGAAGAACCACAGTTTGATCACTGGAAGGATGAGTGGGATTACAGGGCTAGTAAAACGGTTAGTGCTTTTGAGACACTAAGTGAGACTGAACTACTTCAGCGTGTTGCAGAAGATCGGATAGATGCATTTTTCACACTGTGGGATGTGATTGGAGGAAAAGCAACACCTGAGGCAGCATTACCCGTATTATGGACATATCTTCAAAAGCATGCAGGTGAGCCGTACGAGCTCTCGCGGTATCATTGTGCAGCCGCTCTATTTCAATTACTTGGCATGCCTGACCCCGAGTGTGATAACGAACTACGAAAGCGTGCGCAGTGGAATTTAGACGGAGAAAAAGAACGGCAACAAGCACTGCGTGAGCTAAAACAACTCATCCAAACAACGGTTCCGAACGCGCATTGGAGCTAATCCAGGTAGCCAAGGTCTTCAAGACGTTGCTTAACTGAGTCCTCTTGTTTTTTATCGTACACTTCTTCCGCTGGACCCTCTGTTTGTTTGAGTACTTCAGCAAGAACATACTCAACATACTCTTCGACTGTTTTGAATTCGTTAGACGTCTTCACTCGGTTTTCGAGCTTGCGTGATAATTCGTCCGAAATATTAATATGCATACGTGTAATCAATTATCTTGAAATGATCGTTTATCAAATTTGTTGAATAATTTATAGTTGATATAGGCAGAAGAGAATGCATAGAAGACTTCAAGTGCAGCATAGAGCACAATATACTCAACAACGTATCCGAATGTAACAAACACTGTCATGAGTAGGACTCTGTCAGAAAGTTTAAATAGTGAAGAATTCTTCAGTGTGACCATTAATTGGCTATCACCACGTTCCTTTACTAGAGTATGTGCTTCATCTTTCTTTCCTTCATGCTCCAACTTGAAATTATCACGAGTGAGCGCAGTGATGTTGCGGAGGAATTGGAAGAAGATTGCAGTAAATGCAACTAAGAAAATCCACCAATATGTTTCTCCTTGAGTGACGAATACACCGTAGGCAAGCCCAGCCAGTAGCGCACCGTCTTTCAGCTTGTCTGAGTGATAGTCAAACCAGTGACCCATTTTGGATTGTAACCCCTTGAGGCGTGAGCATTGACCATCGCAGCAATCAAAGATGAATGAGATGTTGAGTAGAATAACGCCGACAACAAGACTGCTTGCTTCACCAAGAGAAAAATACCAAGCAGCTACGAAGCCCAAAATCAGCGATGCCCATGTATACATGTTTGGAGTGATCGGTAATTTGGCAAATGCGCGCACAATCAGATTTGCAACTTGTGCTGAGAAATAGTATGCAAAAAATCCATCATTCTTTTTAATAATAGAGCGTGGGTCCACGTTATGATCTGTATTCATCGACTTTGGCATTAAAATCTTTAAGTAATTGTTGCACACCTTTTTCATCTAACTTTCTCTCTTCAAGAATAGTATAGCGGCCAGGTCGTGTTTCTGGCGCCTTGAGCAGTACCTGAACCATCTGCTCGTCAGTAAGACCAAGATCCTTATGAGATACCGGAAGTTTCACACGAGCAAAAAAATCAATCAAGTGACTAATATCTTCACCACGCAAGAAAGAGCCAATTAAGGTTCCGACCGAAACCTGTTGTCCATGCAATGCTGTACCAGGGAATAGTTGATCAATCGCATGCGAAATTTCATGTTCAGATCCAGAGCATGGTCGAGAGCTGCCAGCAATATTCATTGCGATTCCGGATAAGATGAGTCCGTGAGACAACTTTTCCAAGAATGATTCATCATGCAAATCCACATCCACACCTCGGCATGATTCATATATTAATTGTGCTGCAGAAAACGCCATTGATGCTGCGAAATCATCAAGCGCGTCCTTGCCGTTTGCATATGCAATTTTCCAGTCTTTAATAGCTGAGAAGTTAGAGATCAACTCACCAATACCGGAACGGATATTGTCTTCTGGGGCAGATGTCAGCATTTTCGTATCGACCAAAATACCAATTGGCATATTTACGGCAAGACTTTCTGTGCGTCCCTCTTCATCTTCAAGAACCGCAATAGGGGAGCAGATGCCATCGTTCGAAGGTGATGTAGGAATAGAGATATAATTGATACCTGCCTTGGTTGCTGCATACTTTCCAAGGTCAACAATACGGCCTCCTCCAATACTAATCATCAGGTCATTCCCTTTTTCACGTATTTCAACTGCAATGTTGTCTCCCTCTTCAATCGTATTTTTCTTAAATAGAATAGTGGCAGGGTCTCCCAACTCATGAACTACATCATTACCACCAAGTTCTAGTATACGCTCTTCAGTTAAAATAAGAGGCTTTTCAAAATGAAGATGATTTTCATCGAGTGTCTGGCGAATGGTCTTGAGACACCCTTCCTCTACCTTAATGAAGAGGGGTATTTGAATGTTGCGAAGTATAGTAGACATTACATTTCTTTAATTAATTCTTCGGCATCTGCCAAATCTTCATGCGTGTCTATTTCCATAGCAGGAAGTCCCATGGTAGAAATTGGTTTTATGAGCACACCATGGTCTTCAATCATTTGCTGGATGCCATCTTCATAATAGAGAGAATTATCATGTGCAATTGTCTTGTCGAGACTTGCCAATAATCTGTCTTTCACATTCTTCGATAACTTTAACACACCAATATATTCACCGTGCGATTCCTTTGGGTTAAGACTCTTATGTACTCGTGTAATATTTTCATCTGTATCAATCGTTACTTTCATTTCTTCTTCTCCCAATTCTTTGAAGTCATCAATAACCATTGCGTTCTCATGTTCAGATTCCACTAAGCGCTTTAGAATATCAGCATGAAAAATAGTATCAGAGTTGATCAAAATAAAGTTTTCATCAAAGACTTCTTCTGCCGCACGCATCGAGACTACGTTGCCAGCGGAATCAAATTTATCATTATAAATAAGATTAATATTAACCTCAGGATGTCGAGTAGTGTAGTCAAGTGCCGCTTCTTCAACTGCGGGATGACCATGACCGGTTACAATATCAAAATGCTGCAATCCACTCTTCACTGCTGCGTCTAAAATATGTTCAAGGATAGATTTTTCTCCTAACGTGAGAAGAGTTTTTGGAATATCTTCTGTAAGCGGACGCAGTCGCTGTGATGTTCCTGCTGCCATGATAATTGTTCGTATGTTCTGTGTTGACATCTATTTTTTAATAATTTGTTTCAATAACTGACGGTCATACGTTCTAAAAAAACGGAAGATCCAGAGCAAGATGATGTAGCTGATAGCTCCAAAAAGCACGAGAACAATAACATGAAAGCGGGGGCGCATCAAGGCGATTATACCAATCATACCCGCAGTGGCCAGCAGTACAGGAATAAGAGAAACCGCGTTTCGTAGCAGTGATTCTTTCAGAAAACGTGCAGAAACCAGGAGATAACTGCCAGAGATGAGGGATTCGGTGATCAACGTAGCATAGGCGGCTCCTAGTGCCCCGTACACGTGAATAAGGAGGATATCCAGTACTATATTGATGCCAACCGATATAACCTGAATAAGAGCTCTCAAGCCCTGGCGATCGGTTGTTGTTAACGAGTTGCCCTGGCTTATTCCGGTAAATCGAATAGCTAAAAAACCACCCATTACAGCCAGCACAGGAACTGAACTTGCGTAGGAGTCACCGAACACAAGATCAACAATTTCAGGAGCAAGATACCACAATCCAATACCTGCAGGAATCCCAAACGCAGCCACGTATCGCCATACCAGATGATTGATTCGTTTATATTTTTCAATGTCATCAGCACTGTACCGATACATGATTGGCATTATCACCTGAAACACCATGAGTGGTACAAATAAAAATACAGTTACTATTTTTGCTGGAGCAGAGTAAATTCCCACATCCGTTGATGTGCCCATGATCGACAATATAATTTGGTCGATCTGAAAGTAGAGCATGAAGAATAAGTTGTACAGCGTGAACACATACGACTGTTTTATCATTGGCCAAATCAGCTTTGGAGCAAAGGATGGTCGTACAAACTTGAGTGTATAGATAAAGAGCGCTACAACAATAATGACATTCACCCATAAGCGTGAATGAGCAAGTCCGATGAGACCTACGTCAAGATCTGTGAAAGAGGAAAAAATCCAAATAGCTAAAAGCAAATAGAGTACGCCATTGAGTATCTCTAAAGCGGCCACAAACTTTAATTTTAGCATGACACGAAAAATACCACGCATCACTTTTCGGAATTCAAATGCCAAACCAGCAGCACCGAGTATCATGAGTAGAGTGATGATCATTGGATCGTAACCAACTCCAATGCCAATAGCGATAATACCAACATATAAAACCATGGACATAATGACTTCAACAAACAGCGTGTTGCCAAAATAGACCGCCATCGTTTTTTCATCACGTGCTGCTTCTCTGACAATCAACGTGCTCATACCAATATCATTGACAGCAAGGAAGGCATTGGACCATGCTAACGCAGTTTCGAACATACCAAATCGCTCAACACCAAGGTAGCGCGCAGAATAAATAAGAACAAACGCAGTCAGTAATCGAAAAGCAGTTCGTGCAATAAGTAAGTATGAAATATTTGCAAACACTTTTCGTGCTAAACTCATACGCGTTGAATCAATTCATCAAACAAATCTGCATAGTGCTGCGCAATGTCATCCCAACGAAAATGTTCTTTCGTGTATTCACGAGCACGTTGCCCCAGTTTACGTCGAGTAGCTTTGTTTTGTGCGAGATGTGCGATAGCAGCAACGAAGGCATCTGCATCTTCAGGTTCAACCAATGTGCCATTTTCCCCTTGATGTATCGCCTCTGTTATTCCCTCCAACCGAGCAGCAATAACAGGCAGTCCTGCAGCAGCTGCTTCAACAGCGACAAATCCGAAGCCTTCCGCATCGTGAGGTACACGAATATTTGGAACAACAAACATATCTACTCCAGCATAGATATCTCGAAGAAGATCATCGCTGACTTTCCCAAGTAAACGAACTGAGTCGGACATACCACATTTCTGGATCACAGATTCAATATGGCTGTGGTCTGGTCCACATGAAGCCACGAGATACAACGGATTACCATTTTGTATTTGAGGCAGCACGTGCTCAATGAACCATGCAACTCCTTTGCGGCGAATGAGTCGACCAACTGTACATATCAGGAGACGATCTTTCGGAAGGTTCAGAACAGAATCCAACTTTTTTCGAGCAGCGTCGTGATCTACAACGGCAGGGGCCTCAACACCATGAGGAATCACAGAGATACGATTTTCAGACACACCTCTGTCGACGAGTAACTGTCTTGTAAATGAGCTGACAGCAACAAAATGAGAAACAGAATCAAGTGATCGGTTAATGAACCACTGTAAGAGCCAGCTGTCATAGAGTAACTCTAGCGCATGAACCGTAACGACAATAGGACGCTTTGTCAGACGCGATAATAATGGCGCAAGTGGCACGAGAACGAGATCGCCAAGATGATATAGCGCGGTGCTTCTCTTCCGCAACAATGCGCGTATCAGCAGTAATGGTGCAGCCCATACGATATCACGTTGTCTTTGCCCATGATGCAATATGGTATGCTCCTCTGGGTACCGACGAGTGAGCTCGAAGCTAAATGTTTCCATGCCACCGCGCGCAGGAGGGAATTTTCTTGTAAGAAATGTAACTTGCATAAATCAAATATCCAATATATTATACTAAAGTATCCAATTTTTTTCAACCCCCGATACACGTTGAAACTGTAAGAATTCACATGCATATACTGCAGAATAGAACGGTCAATACATTCGCCGCGCTCTCTATACTTATTTTTTTGTCTGTCATCATTTTGAGCGACGTGAGCTACCCTGATCTTTTTTCGTTTATAGGTCTTGTGGTAATAGCGGTGTGGCTATTACAGAAGAGTATTCACGAAATACCGCTTCGCGTCCAGCAGGGAATAATCGTTATAGCACTCATCCTACTTGTGATTATGCGATTTGCGAGCAGCGCAGTTGTGGGTGAGGCGACAGATGCAGTATTGCAGTGGGGTATAGTTGCATTTGGGTCATTGCTTACAGCGGTCGTACTTGTGATGACCGCAGCACTACTGCCAGAGGAAAACGCAAAGACCGTGTCAGCTCAGAAGTCACGCAATGTTGTAAAGACAGTGGGTCTTCTGTCTATTCTTATGCTTGTTGGCCTAGTGACGGTGAGTTCAAATTTAAGTGAAAATAGTTTTCAGAATGATGAATGGTATCAAGTGGAAGCGGCAGAAGGATACAATCAGACAGGAGATTTTGTGTTATGGGATTTTAATACCGAATCCGTACGTACAAATCAACTTGGAGAGCCATTACCATATACAAGAGTCTCAGCATATACATGGCAAGTCGCAAAAAGTGTTCAATATTTTGGATGGTCAGAATCTGCTGCACGAGCACCATCAGTGATCTGGTATCTCGCGCTGCTTCTGGTATCGTTCGGTTTTATGCGATGGTGGAAAAAGGATCTTGCGCTCGCTTTCATTACAACACTTACAATTGCACTATTCGATCATATGGTTCTTCATGGAAGACTCGTGCGCATGTATGGCATGCTGCTTACATTTGGCATTGGGGCGAGTTGGGCGTGGATTGCAGCATATACTGCGTCGATCCAAAAGAAAATCGTGTGGAGTACATTATTGATTCAGATCACGGCCGGAGTAGTTCTATCAGCAGTTGCAGTGTACACCCATCCAATGTTCTTGCTCTCTTTCCCGTTACTTGGTCTTTTCATTCTTATTGATGCGGTTGTACAATATGTTCTTCAACGAAAAGTGCAGACTGGAACACTTATGTGGATTATCGCTGGAGCCGTTGGCGTCATCGGTATTGGTGTGTTGTTATATGCGAGTGAACAGATGCATTTGCTCGATTTTATTGGTTGGAGATCCGTGCCAAATACCATATATGAAGTATTCTCGGTTATCGATTTTCCATTTATTCCAATTGCAGCGACCGTATATATCTGGGCAGTGTGGAATCACATAAAAGGAACAGATAGTACAGGACGTTTCTTGGCAGTGGTCAGCTTTGGTGCGGTGTTGTTGTTTGTCATTTCAATCAAGAGATACGATGCCTTGCGGTACAGTATGGTGTACACACCAATGGTCGTTATGGTTGTTGTTGAATGGTGGTATCGGGCCGGCAAGAAAGTTACGTCAACCTTTACTTCTCGTACAAAGTTACAACTCGCGATTGGACTTGGGATCATTGCCATAACTATAATCCCATTATCATGGCCTGGTGTGAGCCCAAACGGAGTTTTTACTCGCGCTCGAGCTGACATGACCAATGCAGAAGGATATGGAGTTAATGTTGAGGCAGCATACGCATACATACAGGAACATCGTCAGCCAGATGAAGCGGTGATTGGTTTACTATTTCGATCATACTATTGGCATGATCCCACTGCGAGACTTCTTCCTATTGGAACAGAAAAGAGTATGACCAAAGCTGATATAAAGGCGCTCATGCTTGAAGAGGGGCGTGGATGGATTGTTTGGTCAGAGAAAAAAGAGCACCATTTGAATCCAGGTGTAATGAAATATATACAAAATCATGCGCAAGAAGTGAGTGTAGAGGATGAGGAACTACAACAATCTCACATGGTTGTGTACTACTTTGATTTGTAGGATTTGTTACGAGATAATGCGGGGATGTGGGACCGGGACGATAAACTGTCCACC
The DNA here is from genome assembly GCA_964569285.1 of uncultured Gammaproteobacteria bacterium. GTDB lineage: Bacteria > Patescibacteriota > Patescibacteriia > UBA9570 > XYC2-FULL-38-9 > CAZMTW01. The sequence continues at coordinate 2,843 of CAZMTW010000011.1, read as the reverse complement.
TCCTCCTGCATAGTCAGCTTGTTGTGACATAATTTCGTCAGCAAAATTCCAAGCAAGGATAAACAGATAATCAGTTGGATTCTTTTTGATTGCATCGGTATGAACAATTGGAATGTGTGTACCAGGAGTATAGCGACCCTGTTTCAACGGAGCTTTATCCGCGACATATTCAAGAATGTCTGTTCCAATGCCACAGTACTGAAGAAGTGTCTGGCCTTTTGCTGAGGCGCCATATCCTGCAATTGTTTTTCCTTCCTTTTTTAACTTGGTGAGCATATCCACAATCTCGGTTTTGAGTTCTGCAATATTTTTACCAAACTGCTCATAGGTGGCTGGATCACTGACGCCAGCGTCTTCCTCTTGCTGCAACAAGTCCTTGAGGCTTTCAGAAATCGGTTTGCTCATATCTTTCGAAACATACATTCGAATAGAGCCGCCATGTACAGCGGTCTGTTGTACATCAAACAATCGCATCTTGTGTCGCTCAAAAAATGGTGCTAGCGCAGTAAGTGACAAATACGAAATATGTTCGTGGTACACGGTGTCAAATTCATTTTTCTTTAAGAAGTCGAGAGCATGAGGTGATTCGATTGTGAAGATGCCGTCGTCTTTGAGTATGGTGTACGCCGCGTCAGTGAACCCACCCAAGTCATCAACGTGTGCAAATACGTTATTTGCAATCACAGCAGCAGCGTGTCCGTGTTCTTCTACAATCTTTTTTGCATTTTCAACATTGAAATATTCTGCCATTGTTGGAACTCCATTTTCCTTTTCAGCAATTTCAGCAATGTTGCGAGCGGGATCAACGCCAAGAATACGCACATCATATTTCTTAAACGCCTTCAACAGAGTACCATCATTGCTAGCAGCTTCAACAACAAGATCGCCGTCTTTCATAAAACGTTCGTACACTTCGTCTGCATATTTTTCAAAATGAACAGGAATCTCATCTGAAGTACCAGAAACCCATAGGTAGTTTCTGAACATTTCATCTGGATCAACAGTGTATCCAAGTTGTGAATGAAAACAGTCACCACAATAGAATACTTCAAGTGGATATGTTGCCTCAACGTCTTCCAATTGTTCTTTTGTAAGGAAGCTATTTGCCAACGCCTGATCTCCAAGAGGTAGGTAGAGATGAAGATTTTTACTTTGACAGGTACGACATTCGGTTATATTTGTTCTGGTTGAGTCTAATGTAGATTCTGACATGTGTATGAAGTGAAGATGTTATTTGTATGCATATGCAACCCTAGTAATAAACCATTTTTTGAAACATGAGTCAATCCTTGAGTTTTAGGGAGTTTGCTGTTATTATCACCTTCAAGGTATACGTATTTTACAACTATTCAGTGCTCATGAATCGAGTGAGAAAAGCCATTGGGATTGTACAAAAAGTCTATAAACGTAATCGGCATGATCAACATGTTCTTGTTTCTGTACCATTTTCCACTATTCATTCAGATTTGCCCACATCTGATGCCATTCGGTGGATTGATTCGATAACTATCGCAGATGTTCCACTAATGGTGCTTTTTCAGCACCCGAATTCGACAATTGAATACAGCATGACTGTAGGTCGAGGGTCCTATTTTGAAGCGTCATACGCGCTTCAGGAAGAGGTGTGGAACCAAAATACAGACGGTGTGTTGTTCACCGTTCGAATAATCGACAAGGAAGGTATTGCTCATGAAACCGTAGAGCTATCACAACCAAGCGAGAACGAAGATGATAAAAAATGGAAGAAAATCACAGTTCCTCTACAAGCATATGTTGGACAAAAAATTCAACTGCAACTAGAAACCTCAATTCCGAATAATGGCTCTCCGGCACATGCATGGGCAGTGTGGGGAACGCCTCATGTATATCAGGTGGTTCCATGGCTGACTGCTATAAGAAATATGGTGAAGAAGGCGAGCGCAATTATGAAGGCGCAAGGAATAAAGGGACTTGTTCAAGGCGCTGCTCGCGTTGAACAAGGTGATACGTATGCTGCGTGGGTAACCGCACACTCATTAGGAATAGAAGAAGTAAAGAGAATAAAAAACGAGGTAGATCATTTTGCTTACAAGCCATTAGTGAGCATTATTACTCCAGTCTATAACGCCGATCCAATATGGCTTGATCGTTGTATTGAGTCAGTACAAGAGCAGTATTATGAAAATTGGGAGATGTGCTTGGTCGACGATGGTTCGACAAAAAAAGAAACAAAAGACGCGTTACGGAAGTATTGTAATACTGACAAGAGGTTGAAGATTCAGTTCAATGAGAAGAACGGCGGAATTTCTGCCGCATCAAATGATGCACTTGCGCTGGCGAGTGGTGAATATATTTCCTTAATGGATAATGATGACGAGATTGTTCCAGAGGCGCTCTACGAAGTGGTGAAGGTGTTGAATGAAAATAGAGATATCGACATGATCTATAGTGATGAAGATAAGCTTGAAGTTGACGGAACTCCTGTAGAGCCATTTTTCAAACCAGATTGGTCACCGGAATATTTTCTTTCCTCAATGTATACCAGTCATCTCGGTACGTATCGAAAGAGTATCATAGATGAGATTGGTGGATTTCGTTCTGAATATGATAAGGCGCAGGACTATGATCTTGTTTTGCGGTTTATCGAAAAGACAGAAGCAAGTAAAATTGAACACATACCAAAGATTTTGTATCATTGGAGAAAAATTCCTGGATCAACCGCAACATCCATCGGGGAAAAGGATCTAAGTGATGCACCAGCAACACGAGCACTTGAAGATTATGTGAAGCGAAACAATCTCAATGCAGAAGTGGTTCTGGATCCAGAAACGACATATCACCGCATCAAGTACAAAATAGAAGGG
>CAZMTW010000010.1:0-16282 GCA_964569285.1 uncultured Gammaproteobacteria bacterium | reverse complement strand
GCTCCAGCAACGGTTAATGAACACACTCTTGTCGTACTTTCCAGTTATTCCGGCACAACAGAAGAAGTAATCGAGGCTGCGAAAGACGTTCTCAAAAAAACCAAGATGGTCTATATAGTCACGACCGGAGGAGATCTTGAACAGCTAGCTAAAGATCATAATCTACCCGCATACATCTTCGAACCAACATTCAACCCAAGTAATCAACCACGCATGGCTATTGGATATTCTGTCATGGCGACAATCGGGCTATTCCACACACTTAGATGGATCACTGTAACACAACAGGACGTCGAGCAGATGACTAGTCACCTCACATCACTACACAAGCAATACGGGGCGGATGTACCGGACAATACAAACCTCGCAAAACAACTTGCAACACAAATGCATGAACATATTTCTGTTATAGTGAGCTCAGAATTCCTCGACGGCAGTGCACATGTCATGGCAAACCAAACAAACGAAAATAGCAAACAATGTACCATTCGTTTTCAAATTCCAGAAATGGATCACTTCCTTCTTGAGGGTTTACAGTATCCAGAAACAAAAAATCTCTTCTTCATTTTCTTTACTAGCGGTCTCTACCACAAGCGCAACCAACTACGACATACAATTACGCATGACATGGTAACACAAAAAGGGTTGCCAGCAACACAAATAGCACTACAGGGAAATACAGCACTCGAGCAAGCATTTGAGCTTATTCTCCTGGGTGGATATACATCATTGTACGCAGCAATATTAAACGACATTGACCCCTCTCCAATCCCAACAGTAGACTACTTTAAGGACGAATTAAAAAAAGCTTGACGCTCATGTGGGTAGATGTTAGGGTCAGTTATAGATTCCAACAGGAGGCCTGTGCGGGAATCGCTCCCGCTAACCCCATGCTTGGTAGCGGGAGTTATTAATTTACAATCATGTATCGGAACTCGCTCACATTACGCTTAAAACACTTCTGGTTACAGCACGAATGGGTCGGATATGTGCTCATTTTTTTTATTGCAGCACTCGCATTTACATGGTGGATCGCAGCGCCAACCTTTAGTGACCCCGATTCCTTCTACCATTTGAAAATAGCAGATATCATGATCAAAAAGCGTATCGCGATTGTTGATTTCCCATGGTTGCAATACACCACACTGACACAATTCTACGTTGATCACCATTTACTGTATCACGTCTACCTTATTCCATTCGTTTTACTCTTCAATCCTATTGTTGGCATGAAAGTGGCTACCGTATTGCTCGCGGCGAGCACTATCACCTTGTTTTATTATCTTCTTCGTAGCCAACAAGTACGATATGGCTTTCTATTTTCGATTCTGCTCTTATCCACTAATGGATTTGCGTTTCGGATGGCACTATCCAAGGCACCAAGTGTAGGATTTTTGTTCCTTATTGGTGGTTTCATTCTGATATTGAAAAACAAGATAAAACCACTTATTCTTCTTAGCTTCTTTTTTGTATGGGCATACGGTGGATTCCTCTTATTACCAATCGTTGCCTTTATCTATAATGCAGTAGGTGTATTCACTGCATTTCAAAAAGAGAAGAAATTCCCCGCACCAAAAGCTCTATTCCATCACTTTCATCATACGATTGCCATCACTGGTGGCATCATTGTTGGTTTACTTATTCATCCATCATTCCCAACGCATTTTACCTTTTATTGGCAACAAATCTTTCAAATCGGTCTTGTGAATTACCAAGATATGATCGGCGTGGGAGGTGAATGGTATCCGACTGAGTTTTCACAACTACTCACTTCTCCACTTCTACTCACTTCTCTTATCATAATGGCGCTTGTTGCTTTTGTACTAACGCGCCAAAAACAAACACAAGCATCAAAAACAGCTCTCATCATGACTGTCATATTCTTTGTATTCACTCTCAAGTCAAAACGATACATTGAATATTACATTCCATGGGGGTTCCTCTTTGCCGCGCTGAGCTTACATGCAAGTGGAATACTCGATCGCTATCGATCAATTCTACGAGCAGTGAGAAAAGGATGGAATGGAGACTCATTTGCTAAAGCCATTACTGTACTTGCGGTACTCTATGTCACTGTCATGATACCTGGAATAATGGTCACCGACGCAAGTCGTCTCACAACTGAACTACATGCTGGAATACCAGTGGATCGCTATCAAAAAGTAGGCAACTGGTTAAAAGAACACAGCACAAAAGGGGATATAATTTTTCACAATGATTGGGATGATTTTCCTCCTCTATTTTATAATGCAGCACGTGATCGATTTATAGTCGGACTCGATCCAACATTTATGTACAACTATAATCCAGAGCTGTATCACACATGGGTTGATATTACGCGAGGAGACAAATCCGATAATTTGCTAGAAGTTATACAAGGCGATTTTCAAGCACGATTTGTACTTGTGGATGATGACCACAAACAAATGAAGCGAAATATTATTGCAGACGGACGTTTTAAAAAAGTGTATCAAGATAATGAGGTCACGTTGTTTCGTGTCCCTCGCAAACAACAGCAACTTATCGAAGATCAACAACCGCAGTAGTGGTCTCGTCTAACGGCGCAATACCAGGTAGCGACAGGGATACCGTTTGTTGCGGATCAAGAATAGGATCTGCTCTCCACAGTGTAAATAATGGTCCAAACTTTTTTGTTAATGGAGCAATGCGCAACTCAACAGCAGCGGCATCATATGGATGTTCAATTGGAAGATGAATAACCCGTTGTGATCCTGCTTCCCAAGAATGAGAAGGATATAAACCAAAACCAAGTGCCATCATTTTACTTTTTATAACTTCTCCTTCTGTGTTCCACCACACTAATTCAATATGTTGATCATCTTCAAATACTGAATGCTCATTTTTCTTCATTAATATTTTCAAAATTCCATTCTCGCGTTCATTAAACTCTAGAGCATCAATATCCACTCCATACTCCCACCCCAGCACTGTAAGATCGTTATTCACATCAACCGAAACGCTGTGAACTAACGGCACTGCCTCAGTTACCAACGGAGTAGCATCCTCACCAAGAGAGGACTCTGGAAGGAATGAAATAATATCTTCTGATACATGACCAGGTGCCAACACATTGCCTTTAATAAGAGATTGTAAGCGCTTATGTGCATCGGTTCTATTTTCTAGAGGAAGATTGATGCCGTATCGCAAAATGGATTCATGCTCTAAAAAAACATAGTCAACCTGCGCAGGTGCACGATAATCTACAGCAGAAAAATGCTGCTTTCCTGTAAAAAGATGTAGCGTTGGATATAGATTCTCTGTATGCCCACTATGTGAGTATAACCGCTCAGACATCATCACATGGTCATGTTCACCGTTTCCTATATTGTTTCCACTACTCACAATATATTCATCAATATTTCTATACTCCATCAACTTAAATCGATGCGCTACAGTCCACTGAGGACCAAGACTCAACCACTGCGAAAACACAACAGCGAGCACTAAAAGACCTGCCGCACCCTTGAGACCAAATCGCTCAAGCCGCCTACCAAACTCACCATGATTCACCATGTCTTGAAACCGCTTGTACCCGTACACACCAGCAATCAAAAACCATGGCACAATAACTGACGCATAATGCGATTTCAGTACTGGAGATAGCATCTGTTGGTCAATAAACAAGTACAGCAACAACGGACCAAGGGCAGGAAGAAGATATCGTAAACGGAGTGCAGGCATAAAACCAACAATGGCAAATGCGAACAAGATAACAATGAGATGATCATATCCGAGAAGCACCATAAATGGACGAACAGGATGTGAGATAAAAAATTGAAGTCCTTCTGCAGGTGTACTTCCTAACCAATCATAAAATACAAAGAATTTGCTTGATCCTTCTGGAGAGAACAGTGCACCAACCCACACCATAAACCCAAACCACACGATACTGCCCACCAGCAGTCCAATGCCAAACAATCGCGTGCGCCGCATCGAAAGAATTTTTGGAGATAGAATGAGAAGAACGCCTAGACCAGCAGTCATCAACGCGACATCCTCACGCACCAAAAACAGTAGCACCAAAAACACAGCAACGAGCAAACGACGAGATTCAATAAGTGACCACCATAACCATAGCGATAATGGAATGACCAATGGCAACATATGAAACTCAAACACATTCATGGACTGAATTGATGGCTGAAACAAATATACTGCACTAGCAGCAAGCACCAATGCACCTTGCTTTTTACCTTGTAAAGGAATAACACGTTTAACAATGAGAATAAACGGAAATACACCACTTGCAAGAACCAGTGTTTGAACAACAAGCAATGTAATGGGATGTGCTGCAACTATATACAATAACGAAAGAGGTAGTAGCAACCATGATCGATGATCTACCAGATACGAATATGGGTTAAATGAATACTCAAATAAACGACCATGCGACATATTCCATACCACTTGATCAAATATAGCCAAATCAGAACCGTGATACATAAAACCAGCATACTGGAACCAACAAACCACCCCCAGTACTACACAATATACAACAAACAGCATCCACACTCCTCTTGGAACACGATGCCATGGATGCAACACCCACTCTTCAAATTGAGGCCATCTCTTCATATGAGTATTCTACCTGCTTATCATAAAATAGAAAGACCCCGCCATGTGGCGAGGTCTTTTTCTAAACTCAATTGAGTTCGTCGAACGATTAGAGAGGAGCTGCGGCGTTTGTAGCAGTGGATAGAATGTCGATAGCGTAGATGGAGATACCCCATGCTGCCATGACAATAACCAATCCAATAACTGCTGCAACCAACAACTTCTTCGCGCTGTCAACTTTCTCTTCGTTACCAGCTGCCGTCATCCAACGGAAACCACCAACCAATACGAGAATAACAGCGATAAGCGCTAGGATACCAAGTACCCAGTTAATCAAATTGATGACAATTTCCTCGGGCGAGTTTGTTCCATACCCGGTGATATCGAAAGAGGTGTTCAACTGCGCAAATGCAGGAGCAGCTACCATCCATCCTAGGGCGGAAGCGCCTGCGGTCATAAGTTTTTGTTTCATTGTGTCATCACCTCCTTTCAGTTGAAGATTGAGATTTTCATCTTGTGCAGACACTGTAACACATATTTAAAAAAATATCAAGCCACACATGAAAAGATCATTTTCCCCACCAACTTGCATATTTATAAATTCTATAGTATAATGAATCTATTATAAATAGATAAAATTATTATGTTAAAAATGCTTAGTTCTCGAACCATTTCTTTCATAAAGAAGAAAGCAGTATCAGTCAGTGTTTTGAGCGCTGGTTTTTTTATGCCTATGGCAGCAAGCGCACTAACATTTTTTGACCAAAACAACGATTACTATGGCACAGATCTCGGAGATGCAACACCCGAGGCAATTGCTGCAACAATCATTAATATTGCGCTAGGATTCATTGGTCTTATTGTCATCATACTTATAATCTACGGTGGAATTACTTGGATGACGGCAGCTGGTAACGAAGAAAGAGTAACAAAGGCGCAAGATATTCTAAAAGCTGCACTGATTGGTTTACTCGTCGTTCTCGCATCTTACGGTACAGCATGGTACGTCTTCTCTGTACTTGAAACTGCAACAAATGCTCCTGGCTAATACAACAATAGTGAAAAAAGCTATTCATACGGCTAGTTGGACGATAGTTGGTTTATTTGTAGCATTACCTACATATGCTGCCGATATTCTTCCTAGTTCTCTTTCGACCAAAATAAAAACGGTTACACAACTAGGGACAGAAAGCCCAATAACAATCACAGAAACAGTCATTAATATTCTTCTAAGTCTTGTTGGTCTTATTGTATTAATTCTCATCATCTATGGCGGAATAACATGGATGTTAGCACAAGGGAATGAAGACAAAGTAACCAAAGCCAAGGATATTCTCAAAGGAGCATTAATTGGCATTATAGTAGTACTCTCGTCTTATGGAATTGCATGGTATATATTTGATATTATCGAATCTGCAACCAATGCTGCATAACGACTATGAATAAACATAAAACACTCATTCACCGCATCAGCACATTTAGTTTATCTGGGTTATTATTGAGTATGAGCACCAGCGCATATGCTGCAAAGCCAATTGACTATCTCACTTCATTAAAAACATCCCTAGACAGTTCTGGACTAGATACATCAACATCTGTACTTGATACGGTATTATTGATTGTAAAAGCATTTTTAGGTGTTGTGGGTCTCATCTCATTAATCCTCATCATTTATGGCGGATTCTTAATGATGACAAGTAACGGTAATGAGGAAAATATCAAAAAAGGAAGAGACATTATCTTCTGGGCCATTATTGGAGTTGTTATTATTCTTTCCTCTTTGGGAATCATACAATACATAGATACACTGTTCTAATATAAAACAATACCAAAAATAAATACCCTCACTCATTGAGGGTATTTTTAATTATGTTCGTTCAATGCCTATGCAATAGATACTCCAGATAATATCTTGAATACAGCTTCTGTAATAGCATAACTACCAAATATGATAATCAATCCCATAATAGCCCAGAAAAGGCTATCACGCCCTTTCTTAAGCCGTTCTGGACTACCTCCTGACGTCATCATTGTAAATCCTCCCCACATAAAGAGTAATAATGCGATTGCACCTACAACGCCTAAAAATGTTTTTATGATACGAGCAATAAGGTCATCTGGATTCGTAATTCCTAGAGGATTTGGTAAAGCTTCTGCTGCCAGAACAGGCTCAATCAGAAACACTAAAGCAATAACAGGTAGGATTAGAAGTGGTACGAAGCGTTTAATCTTTTTCATAAAAATATTAATTAACTAAGGAACATAGCAACATAATGAATCACCTGACGCAGCACATAATCCGGGACTACTATCAGTAGTACCTGAAAATACACCGCAAGCAGACACATCTGCTACACAAAATGCAGTTGCTGGTGCAGGATGTTCTACTTCACACGCAGGAACACAGGCCTGGAATGCATTACATTCACAAAATGCTGCATTGCCACAAGGAGCAGCACTGCATGCAACGCCTGCCGGTACATTTGTACAATTTGTCACTACTAATGTTGGCGGTGGTTCATAACAACATATCGAAGTTGCTGAATCAGAGCATAACCCAGGTGCTGCATCTTGAACTCCACCTCCTGCGACACAATTAGCTACAGAATCGAAGCAAACACCTCCTTCACTTGCATGCGCAATTTCACATGGATCCACGCACGTTTGTGTGGCGTCACACTTACAAATAGCAGCATTCGTACAAGCACCAGGACCTGGAGCATCTGCACAACTCGTATTTACAGCTTGTCCAGCACAAGAATTCACCACCGGCGCTCCAGGAGCGCTTGGAGTACCTGAAGGAGCTGCGGTTCCATTACAACATACCTGACCAGCCTCACACAATGCGCCTGCGGTCGTTGATTCAACAGTCCCAGTACATGTTGCAGAAACTGCGATGCACGATCTACCAGCAGTCGCCTGGCAAGCATTCACACACACATTCGCCTTGCATTGACATGCAACACCTGTACATTCACCGCCTACTGAGCAAGAGACGCCATCTTTTGCAGCAGTACAACTTGTTACAACAATAGAAGCTCCTTCTCCTGATTTACATATCTGACTCCATTCTGTATTAAATAAACGCACTTCTGTGCCACCCGATACGTTAACAGTCTTACTGAGATCAGTCTGTCCTGTCATCGCAGCAATAGAAAAATTGACAATCGAGTACGCGAGAAACACAATCACCATACCCATCACTGACCCAACAATCATCTTCGTACCGAGTTGAACTTTTTCTGGCTTTCCCGCTGATATTAACCACGTCAAACCACCAATTGCTATAACGAACACACCAGGGACAATAACGCCAAGTGCTAGCAGTTCTGACCAATTACCAAACAATGCTAGCATGTCGCATGCATTGCAATTACCAATTCCAGTAGCACAATCTGGGAGCAACTTTGGATAGCTAATGGCAAAAACAGATTGTGGCAAAACAAATACAACCGTCGCAATGATGAGAACACGTAATTTTTGAGAAAACCTTCTCATTCTTGGTCTATGGTTAATCGAATCTTTCGCGCTGCGAGGCCAATGATATCTTCGAGAGTTCCACTTTTAGCAACCGTCTCTGTAATCATTTCTGTAAACGAATCCATAGCCTCCTCTGCATCATTTCCATGATACCACGAATGGGCCGTCAATGCCTGTTGTGCAAACAAACCAATAATTGGGTCTTCTTGGTTTTCTCCAATTTTCGTACGTAATGCAGGAATTTTGCTGGTTTTCTCCATATACGCTTGTGCTTGTTCCTCTCGCGTTAGAAAATTAATAAAATTCCATGCATGCTCAGTCACATCACTACCAATATGAACACTTTCTACCATGTAATTTGCGTAATTTGCAGGATTGTTCACATCAACCTGTGGCAATTTGGTATAGGAAAAATTCAAATTCGGTGCACGTTTCTCTATGGTAGCTAAATCTTCATAATACCCAAAGTAGAAACCAAGCGTGCCTTGTGTAAATGCTTCCAATGATTCTAGTTGCGTATCATCCCATGTATATGTTCGAAAGGTTGGATCACTAAACTTGGTATAAAAATCCAATGCCTCTATTCCTGGAAGTCGATTGTTATCACCCCCACTTGCAAATGAAACAGAACCACGGTCCGTTACCATAGTTGCTCCGTTTTGAATCATTAGTACTGAAAGTAGATCAAAATAATGCGCAACGTTCCCTGCCGTTCCTATTGCAGCGGCTGGTTGAATAACTCGGGACTCATCATCAAGAACGACCATTGCTTGTACTGCATTACGAAACTCCTCCCACGTTGTTGGAGGTACAGCCACTTGAGCACGCGCCATGAGATCACGATTATAAAACAAACCAAGCGTATCCATTTGTAGAGGCAATCCATATACTTCATCATTAAATACAACGTCACCTGCCACAACATCAACAAACCGATCCTTTACTTGGGCCGGCGTTGGAAATTTATTTACTCGCTCTTCAACAAGAATGTCTTTCTTTCCGAATTTTTTTTCTACGTACGCACGTTTCAACACCACTTCTTTAGGGAGTGGTGAAATAAACTCTTTAAATTCACCCATTCGCCAGTTTGGAACCGAAAAAATATCTGGCCCTTCACCTTTTGACCATGCAGAAAATAATGCATCAATATACTCATCTTCTTTAAACGTGCGATACTTAAAACTTACATGCGCATATGTAGCATTATACTCCGCCATTGAATCTGTAAATATATCTTCCGTATCAGCTGTTCGCCAAATCTCAATTTCGATTGGTGCTGGAGCAGTTAATGTTGAAGAACCACACCCAGCTCCAAGGACAGTAAGCATTGAAAACAATACAACAACGCCTAATCGAGTTCGATGAGTGATAAATGATTGTAAAAATGTCATCATACTATTTCAAATCAAGACTTTTAATATATTCTCTTACTCCAGCACCAACATCCGGATGTTTCAATGCATACGCAATGGAAGCTTTTGCATATTCTAGTTTATCTCCGCAATCTCTATATATACCACTCATTATTTTCGCATAGACATCACTTTTTTTCAATAACGAACGGATGGCATCGGTGAGTTGAATTTCACCACCCTCTCCAGGTGTAGTTGTTTCTAGTAAAGGAAAAATATCTGCCGTTAATAGCCACCGTCCACCAGCACCTAATCTAGAAGGTGCGTCAGCAAGAGATGGCTTTTCAACAATACCTTGTAATTTCACCACACCATTTCCACAGTCTTCTGCAGTATCCATAATGCCATACCGCCCAACGCTCTCATCTGGAACTTGCATAACACCAATAACAGATGAACCATAACGTTCATACACATCAATAAGTTCTTTTGCAGCAGGAGCACCTTCGACAATATCATCACCTCCAAATACAACAAACGGCTCATCACCTATAATATCTTTTGCCTGTAATACAGCATGGCCTAAGCCAAGAGGATATGGCTGCTCAACAAAAACAAAATGCGCAAGATCGGAAACAGCTCGAACAGATGCTGCTGAATCCTGTTTTCCTCTCTTTTCTAGAATTTCCTCTAAACCTTCGTTACGATGAAAATACTCTTCAATGGCAGATTTGTTCTCACTTGTCACAAATACAATCTCCTCAATACCTGAAGCAACCGCTTCTTCGACGATATACTGAATAACTGGCTTATCTACCAACGGAAGCATTTCCTTTGGCATAACCTTTGTTGCGGGCAAGAAACGTGTTCCGAGACCTGCAACGGGAATAACCGCTTTTCGAACTGGTGCATGATTCATAATAACTTCGCAATATTTGTTGTATCAGTATATACTATAAAATATTTCCACTAATATTACAAGACTCGTACACATGATTTCGTGGTTGAAAAAAATACTGTCAATACTGCGCCCCATTGAGATACTCGGACTCTTCTTTCTTTTTGTCATGGTCATATTGTATCAATGGTTTGACTTAGAGCTTTTCTCTATACATCGAATCCTGTTATGGACGTATACCACCTTTTTTGTATTTATTATCATTTTTATTGCGCGTCTATTAGTTGATTTGAATATAAAAAAAGTATTTGCTCCCAAAGAAATCCTGGGCTTTATGCGTGACTGGATTCCGTTGGTGATCTTTATACTCGTCTACGACAATTTACATGACATCACGAGCCTTATTAATCCTCTCAACTTTGACCCGTTCTTTATAACCGTAGACAAGATACTCTTTTTTGGACACCACCCAACGCTCGTATTTGAAAAATTCATTTCCCCACTCGCGACGCAATGGCTTGGATTCGTATATGCGCTCTACTTTTTATTCTTTCCTGTAACACTTGGCGTGCTCTATTTTCAAGGTAAAAGAAAAGAATTTCATATCACCAGTCTTTCGGTCATGCTCGCGATATATACTGGATTTATTCTGTATCTTCTCTTTCCGTGCGTGGGCCCAATCCTTGCACAAAATAATATTCATACCGTTGATTTACAAGGAGATGGTACATTTTCCTTGTATAATGGTGCTGTCGCATTGTATGGAGAGTATCGTAATTACTTCCACTGCTTTCCATCGCTTCATTTTGCTGTGACAGCAATTTTCTGGTGGTTTAGTTGGAAATATTCGCGACCACTGTTTTGGATATATCTTCCAATTGTACTCAGCTTATGGTTTTCAACGGTCTATTTACGATGGCACTATGTTGTCGACATTCTAGCAGGAGCAGTCATTGCCGGTTACGCCATCTTCATTGGTCCTCAAATACAACATGCCTGGGAGAATTGGTCAAAAAAACAACGTACGTAACTACTTGTGGTACGGATGTCCATCAAGAATAGTTTGCGCTCTGTAGATTTGTTCACATAACATTGCTCGTGCAATTTCATGAGGGAACGTCATCTCTGACAAAGCAACAACATCTGCATCGAACGCTCGAACCTCCTCAGAAAAACCAGCTGCATCACCGATCACAAACACAAGATGTTGAGTGCCAAGTGCTTGTCTCTCCAAATACGATGCAAATTCACGTGAGGTCATTAACGAACCGTGCTCGTCCATTAACACAATCACACCCCTTACTGATGCAAGCGCACCAACGAGCTCTTTTTCATTTTTAACATATTGCCGGGTGCAAGAAAACCGTCCAGAAATACGTTTTACATATTCATCCTCTAATGCAGCAATATGCTGCGATTTTGTCTTTCCTACCGAAAGAATCGTTATATTCATACGCACTGTGTAACACATAGTTGCTCATTTTGTAAATAGTCGTATGATATAGGTGTATGCATATAGAATTACACAAAGGGGAAAAAATACTCAAAAAAGGACACGCAAATTATTACGAGAATCACCTCCTAAACACTGGCAGGCTGTATCTCACGAATGAACGCATCTATTTTTCTTCACATCCGCTGAACTTCAAAAAAGTTGGTATCACAATGCCATTGCAGGAAGTGACTGGAGTAGAATTGCGAAATAATTATAAGGTTTTTTCGCACGGTTTTTACATTGTCATGCACAACGGTACAAAGCATCACTTTGCGGTATGGCAGAGGAGACGATGGAAAAAAATCATCAACGAAGTCATTGCTGCTCAAGCATAAAACACCGACAACCCAAGGAGAAGATTGAATACAACGCTCACACCAATGAGCGTTTTATGATACCACTGAAGGCGTTGCTCTTTGAACGCAAACAACAGAAGGATGTACCAGAACGGGAGTACATCTACAATATAACGCGGACCAAGCCGCTGACCTGAAGCGTAGTAGAACATAAGCGCTATGATGGTGATCGAGGAACCAATGAGTAAGAACCACGTCAATGGCTGCCTATATTTTTTTATGAACGCGCGGAAAGGCCACAAGAAGAAAGGCGAGATGATAAATACACTCGCGGGAAATACTTGAGGATACAGTTGAGACGCATCTTGAGATATGCGAGGAAAAAACAATGGTATCCGAAAAAAGTAATTAAAAATGTTTGGGAGAACATTTTTAATACTAAATAATCCATAGAGCTCACGATTAAGTCCGTTTGGTCCTTGCACGTCTTGAAGAAGATACCCATTATTCGAGTACGAACCAAATCTCACTTTGTTCATTCCAAGAAGCAATCCTCCAACTATCATCCACGGTACTATCAACTGAGTCAGATGGCTACACTTCTGCCTCCATGTATCCTTTGAAAAAAGAATAGCGCATACAAAAAATAGTATAGAAAAACTCGCACCAATGCGTGTCCCAAGCACAGCAGCCATCAGCAGACCAATAAGCCACCAACGTTTATGTGTAAAAAATTCATAGAGCGCTCCGAGTAATAGCACGGTTGTAACTACTTGAGCAAAATACCAACTCCACGGAATGAGAGCCACTCCAACATATACTGAAGCAAATGCAAATGCTGTTGCAAACCATAGTGCGTCTGTCTTGGTCATTTTTTGTGTTCGAGCAATTGCGAATGCAAGCAAAACAACTCCAAAGGTAACAAGAAGTTGAAGATAACCCTGCAACATGGAGTAACCGAAAACCGCAACGAACGGCATTAGGACAACAGCTGGAAATGGACCAAGTGGCCAATAATATTTTCCGTCAACCAACGCGGCATCTGCCCACGTACCTGGCTGGTCCAGTAGATCAAGACGACCATGTAGAAATGATTCTGCTTGATAGACGAATTGTTGTTCGTTTGAAATAGAAAAATTTGAAGCAACCAGAACTGCAAAAACAATAAGAAGTAACCCTAAAAGGATGGCATGCTCAAAACGTAATGTGGTGAGTATTTTTTTCATAACTACATTGTAGCACGTTCAATATTATTTTTTTTCACCATATATGCTACTATCACATTATGATAAAAAAAATCGCAACGTTCCTTACGATAGGGCTCACACTTCCATTTACTGCATCAGCACACGTTAAATGGTTTGTGGACACCGATGAGATATTACAACATCAAACATCGTCTTTTGGAATCACCGAACCTCGTGTATTAGTGTGGATTGGAATAGTGATTTGTGTACTTGTTGCAGCTTTTTTCCTAGAACGAAAAACACCAGAACCTTCCATCTATTTCCGACGAGCAATAAAAAGAAATGAATCAAAATTTTTATGGTTCTTTCAATTGGTTGTTGGTATTGGACTTGTCATAGGAGCAGCGAGTGGCCATATCATCGCTCCAACATTTGAAGTCACCTCCAACTGGCTCATCACGTTACAAGTGACACAAGCAATTATTGGTGCACTATTCATTCTCAACATCTTTGTCATCACAGCAAGTTGGGCGCTCATTCTATTATATGGCATAACTGCATTTCACTTCGGATGGTTGCCACTACTTGAACATCTTCTTATTCTCGGAATTGCAATCTACCTTCTATTTGAAAAAGCGAATACAACAAAGGAAGAAAAGAGAGTATGGGACCCATATAGAACATATGGTCTTCCACTACTCCGCATCACAACTGGAATCTCGCTCGTTGTATTGGCCTTTCAAGAAAAACTACTTCATCCAGATCTTGGGCTTCGATTTCTTGCAGAACATAATCTCAACTTTATGCATACACTGGGGCTAGAATGGTTTAGCAACGAACTCTTTGTTCTATCCGCTGGCATGTGTGAGCTTCTACTTGGATTATTACTCATCACCGGATTACTCACGCGCATTAGCACGCTTGTATTAACCCTATTTCTTATTGCAACAGCAATCGCCTTAGGAATACCAGAAATCACAGGGCACATCATTATGCTTGGAATTACATTCATTTTAATGGTATATGGGGCTGGAAAAACCCTTGCCCTACGCACCCCTCCCAAAATATAGATATGGTATACTATATACATGGGAACAGGAGATATTATTCGTCATCGCGGACTAGCGAAAGACATAGAACAACAAAATAGCTTCGAAACTCAACAAGGGCAATATGGTATCAGTATGGAAGCTGATCTATTTTTATTAGCCGATGGACATATAGCGGTCATTCATAATAAAGACATCGACCGGACACAAGAAGAGATTGAAAGCATGACACTGCAAGACATTGAAAAACTACGTGTGCCAGGTTCAAACGGTGAAAGTATGATCCCACTATCCACTGAGCTCATTTTCAATAGTTTTGATCGCGGGAATGATCTGCTCATGGAAATAAAAGCAAGCTCACCAGAAAAGGCCGAAGCACTGGTTAGAGCATTTATCGGCGAACTCTCTCAAATGAAACATGATGGAATATTTGATGGGCATCCAGAATATGCTGATACACACATTGGATTACATTCATTTTCAGCTGAAGCATTAGAAGCGGCTCGTAGCGCTCTTTCTGAAGAAGGGCTTCACTTGCAAACAGGATTATTATGGCCTTCCGCACATGAACGCGCGCATGAAATGGCAATCTCAGAAACTGCACTAGAACGGGTTGGATATACAGAAGGGAGCACTATGAATTGGAATACTGCCGGCGTCGATCTTGCAAAAAAACTCGGTTGCCATTCCGTTAATCTCTTTCACGCCGTTATCACATCTGAAGTGGTTGACTATGCACATGCGCAAGGGCTTAAAGTCTATGCATGGGTCGTCAACAAACCTGAAGAAGTAGAACGACTACTGGGAATAGGAGTTGATAAAATTATTTCTGAAACCGAATGAAAACGTATCCCCACCCATTTGAATGTGAAGAATGTAGCCATCGACCAGACAGCGACTTTCGTCGTTTTGAATCCACCGACAGTTGGGTAATTGGGTTCCCAAAGAAGAAACAGATTCATATCCATTTTGGAAGTGCAACGACAAGCGAAAAACAATCGACTGAAGAAACACAATGGCTGTATGATACAACCGTTGCTATAGGGGAAAAAAATAATGGGGTAAATTTCTTTGTCTATATTGATGTTTCTCGATCTGATGATACAGAATTCCCTAGCGACAAATCACAGGAGTTGTATAAAAAAATGCTCAATCTCCCTCAAACTGACATGGCCATTTTCTACGGAGCTACTTCCGCAATGCGATTTTTTATTCATTTACTGATTCGATTTGCTAAAAAAGGCGACAAGGTCGATATAGAAACAACAAAGGAAAAAGCTGATGCTCGTTACGAAGAGTGGTACAAAGAGAACGGATTAAAGAAGGGTTTGTAAGAATATTACACTTTTTTGTCCAACGCTTTTTGTTTCATGTCCATGGCCCAAATTTCTTTTTGCGTACGGTACACAACAATCACCAATCCAACAAATGAAACCGCCAGCGCATATGGTAACGCTTGCGCCATATAGGTTTTTCCAAAAATGATCAACAACGTATTGATCAACACAAACAGCATGCGGATTTCTGATGGTCCAATTTTCATGTATGCCACTTGAAACCGGCCTGTAGCAGCAAATGATAAATACGAATTCACCATAAAACCACTACAGATAGCAAGAATAAAAAATAGCATAAACTGAAAATCAACTGGCGCAATAAATGAATACCCAATAAGTATAGAGCCAAGAAATATATAGTCTAGAAAATGATCCATATAATACCCCCAACGGATCAACCCAGTATTACGATGTCGCCCAACCGCTCCGTCCAGCACATCTGTAATATATTGTGCAATAATCATCAACGAGGTAAGCCACATCCATGATATGTGATCTTGTGCTAGGTATGAAAACACAACAATCAATGCACTCCACAGCAGGGTCATCCATGTTAAATGATATGTCTCAATATAA
This sequence comes from uncultured Gammaproteobacteria bacterium, assembly GCA_964569285.1. GTDB lineage: Bacteria > Patescibacteriota > Patescibacteriia > UBA9570 > XYC2-FULL-38-9 > CAZMTW01. The sequence goes on along the minus strand of CAZMTW010000010.1, from coordinate 37 downwards.
CGTGGCACTCGTGGCACCCATATTCGTACCATCCATT
>CAZMTW010000009.1:0-16398 GCA_964569285.1 uncultured Gammaproteobacteria bacterium | reverse complement strand
TAACCCGTCTAACCCATCTAAAAATTTTGTCGTATACATCATGCCCATCAACCACACGATTGTGAAGAGGTCTGCAAACACCGTAAAGAAATACGGCAATCCCTGATATTGAAATAACTCTATGTTCACCACATCTAAATGCAGTGTATCTCCAAACGGATTAGAAATGTATTCAATCCCAACACCCGATGACACCACGACCAACGCGGCAAGTATCGGGAACAGTATTTGAGCACGTGGAGATAAATTGTATCGATCATCAAGCGCACCGCCGACACCGATAATTACCGCACCAACAAGCACACCAATAATATGTTTTGGCAATAAGTAACCACCCATCAATTCAGGCCAGACCAGTACCAGCCCTACTGCAAACGCAACAATAACAGCAACTCCACCAAGCAATGGCGTGGGAGTTAAATGAATTTTCCTCTTCTCTCCTGGATGATCTACAATAGAATATCGAATCGCAAGGCGACGAACAATGACAACTAACAGTAAACTCGCAACGAGCGTCGCTGCAGAATTCAGAAACAGCGATTGGTACTCCATATACTACTCAGCACTTACGCTCAACTCGTCTAGAAAATTCTGTAACAAAATTTGCGCTGCTACTTTATCTCGTTCCTCATTTTTTACACCACGCAATAATTTTTTGGCCATTTCAGTTGTAAGTCGCTCATCAGTTGTTTGAACAGGCACGCCAACATGGTCACGTAATTTCGCAACAAATCGTTCCACTGTCTCGGTCATATCTGTTGATTCGCCATTCAAGTTTGTAGGTACGCCAATAACCACAACATCAACATTCTCTGTTTTTACTATCTCCTTCAGGCGCGCAATAACCTCCTGCTGATTCTCTGCTTCAATAGTTTCTTTAACAACAGCCACACGACCATCTTCACCAGAGATAGCAACTCCAGTTCTCTTCGTTCCAAAGTCGATTCCTATGTATCTCATGGGATTATGAATAGTGAGTTAACACTTCTGGACCACTGGGTAAAATTGCAATGGTATCCTCAAAGTGCGCAGACAGTGTACCGTCAATTGTGCTCACTGTCCACCCGTCCTCTTCAAACACCACTTCATATTTTCCAATATTAACCATAGGTTCAATAGCCAACACCATACCAGCTTGGAGTTCTAATCCTGTTCCTTTTCTACCATAATTTGGCACGTTTGGTTCCTCATGAACATGCTGACCAACACCGTGTCCGACGAGCGCTCGTACGACCGAATACCCATGCTGTTCTACATACGTTTGAACCGCAGATCCAATATCACCAAGCGTGTTACCCGGTTGCATGACAGCGATCGCCTCTTGTAAAGATTGCTTCGTAACCGCGATTAACTGTTCTACTTCTGCGCGTACTACTGTACCAACAGAAACCGTTCGCGCCATATCCGTACACATCCCCTTATATCGCACACCGCAATCCACGCCAATAATATCTCCTTCTTTTAAAACCGTAGAACCAGGAATTCCATGAACCACCTGGCTGTTGATTGATGTACAAATAGATTTTGGATACTCTCGATACCCTAAAAAGGATGCTTCAGCACCATCAAACTTCTTCAAACCTTCTACAAACAGTGCGTCAAGATCATTTGTCGTCATGCCAGGCTGTACCGCTTCTGTTGTCATCGCAACAAGCTGCGCTAAAATCGCTCCTCCTTCTCGAAGAGCTTGAATCTCTTGGTCCGTCTTTATTATTGCCATAGGCTAAACAAAAGCTGCTTGAACGCGCTCCCAGACTTCATCAATAGATCCAACACCATCAACATGAGTTACGATACCACGCTCTTCATAACGTGCAACCAATGGTTCTGTTTCTTTATGATAAATTGCTAACCGTTCTTTAATGGCATCTGGCGTATCGTCTTCTCGCTGAATCAAATTATGTCCACAATTATCACACACATTCGTATGCTGAGGCGGTTTTGATTCAAGATGATACGTCGTACCACAATCTGTGCATACACGACGCTGAGAAATACGGTGTATCGATTCTTCGTCTGACACATCAATAACTACAACGTGTGTTAATGATGAAACCGTATCCAATTCTTCTGACTGAACCATATTTCGTGGATATCCATCCAAAATATATCCTTCAAGGACATCTTCTTGTTCTAATCGTGCTGTAACAATACCATTTGTAATACTGTCCGGGACCAACTGACCCTCTGATATAATTTGTTCTACTTGTTTACCAAGTTCAGTGTTATCTGCTATCGCTCTACGAAAAATATTTCCTGTTGATAGTTGCGGAACACCCAAAAACTCACTCAACCTCTCTGCTTGTGTACCTTTACCAGATCCTTGCGGACCAAACAGGCAAACATTATGTGCTGCTGATTCTTGCATAACGCAGTTGAAGTGAATTAAAACTTATCGTAATCGCGTAACAGTAATTGCGCTTCAATTTGATTGACTGTTTCGATTGCCACAGACACAATAATAAGCAAACTCGTACCACCAATGGCAAGATTTTGTAAGCCCCCAGATGCAAATCCTTGTAAAATAACCGGTAAAACAGCAATAAAACCAAGGAAAATAGCACCTGTGAGTAAAATGCGATTTGAAATTAAATTAAGATATGCTGCGGTATCTTTACCTGGACGAACACCAGGAATAAAACTACCACCACGCTGCAAATTCTCTGAAATCTGATCTGGTTTGAAAATAACAGCAGTATAAAAATATGCAAAAATAAATACCAGTAAAAAGTACACTATTCCATACACTAATTGGTTGTTAAACGCACGAATCACTCCTTCTAAAAAGCTGTTGAGCCAAACAATATCAAATTGTAATGCATACTGGGCTACTAATGGAGGTGCAAGAACCAACGATACTGCAAAGATAATTGGAATAACACCTGCTTGATTTACCCTAATTGGTAAATGACTTTGCTGCCCTTGTGCAGAATGATGTCGTGAATGAGAAATAGGAATGTTACGTTGTCCTTCAGTAACAAATACAACACCAACAATCGTGACAAATGCAACCGCAAGAAATCCTAGTAATGAAGGAAGTTGTGAAGAATCAAACGATACGAATATTTCTTGCACACTACTTGGCAGTGAGGCAACGATACCAGCAAAAATGATAAGTGACACACCATTACCAATACCCTTCTCCGTAATTAATTCACCTAACCACATAAGAAACATTGAACCAGCTGTAACTACCGTAATAGCAACAACCCATTCCCATGCAGAAAACCCACCAGTGATCACAGCTCCACCAGAAACACCTTGCAATAAACTGATAGTACCATACCCTTGCAATGCAGCGAGAGGGACAGCAAGCCAACGAGTATAAGCTTGCACTTTTTGCTGTCCTGACGCACCTTCTTTTGATAGCTCTTCAAATTTTGGAACAACGTACTGCAATAATTGGAAAATAATAGACGATGTAATGTATGGTCCTACACCAAGCATGACAATCGAAAAATTTGCCAATGCGCCTCCAGAAAAGACATTCAATAATCCTAACACTTGATTCTGCGAAAACAATGATTGCAATGCAGCAGCGTTCACTCCTGGAATTGGAATATGCGCAGCAAATCGGAAGATCACCATCATTAACGCAATGAAGACAATCTTACTGCGAAGATCTTTTGCCTTCCAAATGCGCTTCAATTGATCAAACATGGCTCTCTCCTCTTATGTATTCTTACTTACTGTCTGCTTTAGGTTGTTTGTCTCTTTTTGGTAATGGAACAATCTTGAACGATCCACCAGCTGCTTCAATAGCTGCCAGAGCGGTCTTTGAGGCTCCCTGTGCATGCACAGTCATCTTTTTTGTAAGTTTACCTTGTCCAAGAATCTTTACTGAAATACGAACGCTTGTAATAAGACCCTTCTTCAACATTTCTTCTGGTGTAACAACAGAGTCAACATCGAACGAAGATTCTAATTGTTTCAAGTTCACCACATCTCCACGCTTATTTGGTGATGTAAATCCTTTCTTCTTCGGTACTGCCAACATACTCTGCTTCAATCCACGCAATTTCAAACCACCTTTACCGCCAGAACGTGACCGCTGACCTTTCATACCACGTCCGGAATAGTTTCCTTTGGAAGCGTTACCGCGTCCGAGACGTTTCTTTTTTTTGCCCCGTCGTGCAGGGAGCGTATTGAGTGACAACATAGTTATGATCGTAATTTCTTGATATGCTCTTCTGTGCTTAAACGTGACAGTGCTTGCATTACTGCAGAAACATTGTTTACCTTATTGGTTGAACCTTTTATCTTTGCAACGACATTCTTCACACCAGCCATTTCAAGAGCGATACGAACCGGTCCACCAGCAATAATACCTGTACCGTCTTTTGCTGGTTTTAAGAGTACATGTGCACCTTTATATTTTACCTCAATAGTATGCGGTATTGTACCATTTTTAATTGGAACTGTAATAAGATGTTTCTTTGCTTGATCAGATGACTTAGAAATGGCCAATTGAACGTCAGCGCCTTTCTTCACACCCATTCCAATTTTTCCTTTCTTGTCTCCCACAACAACGCAACAACGAAATCGCATACGTTTTCCACCAGCCATCACACGAGTAACGCGAGCAAGATCAACAATTTTTGATTCAAATTCTTCTTGAGGGCGACCTTCTTTTCCGCGTCCGCCTCCTCGACCACCACGTCCTCCGCCTCCTCGACCACCACGATCATTGCGATCACCATGTGCTCGATCAGCTGCTGCTGCTTTTTCAGGAGCTTTTTTTGCTACAGGCTTTTCATCTGCCTTCGGCGCTACCTGTTCAGCTGCTGCTGTAGCCTCCTTCGCTGGTGCTGTGTTCTCTTTTTTCTCTTCTGTAGGCATAATGGTCAGTTAAAATTTCAATCCACCTTCTCGGGCACTATCAGCAAGTGCTTTCACACGTCCGTGAAATCGAGCAGAACCACGATCAAACACAGCTGCAGTGATTTTTTTTGCACCCGCCGCTGTTGCTATACGCTTTCCTACTTCTATTGCACGCTCTACCTTTGTTCCGGTTACATCCGAATCATCCGCAAATGCCAATGTTGTTCCTGCTGCATCATCAATAAGCTGTGCAGAAATATGGTGTAGCGTTCTGTGAACTGATAATCGTGGTCGATCTGCTGTACCAGAAATCTGCGCGCGTGTACGATGAGCACGACGTTTCTTCTTGTGTAATTTATGTTGTTCTTTATTCATACTCATATCCTTATGCGTCTCCACCTGCAGCCTGTTTTCCAGACTTACGGCGAACATGCTCATCATCATATTTAATACCTGTTCCTTTATACGGTTCTGTTAATCGTATTTTTCGAATGGAAGCAGCTGTCTCACCAACGGTATGCTTACTATTACCAGAAATGGTCAAGACATTATCTTCTACAGTCGCCGTAATACCCTCTGGTAACTGTACAATAACAGGACGAGAATACCCAGCTTTTACAGTTAATTTTTGACCAGAAACCTGCCATCCATATCCAACACCATTGATTTCCAACTTCCTTTCAAACCCTTCAGTCACACCAGTAACCATGTTTGCGATCAAAGAATTAAATGTTCCCCACATTGATCGTTCTTTCTTTATTGTTGGATGTTCTACAGATACAGTCGCAATACCATCTTTTTCTACAATAGAAATAAATGGATGCACGATTTCATGCAATTCTCCCTTTGGCCCTTTCACTGTTACAACGCCATCTGCAACGTTGAGTGTAACACCTTCAGGAATAGTAATAGGTTGTTTTCCAATTCGTGACATAGTTTTAGAATATTTCGCAAATAACTTCTCCGCCAACCTTTTTCTTTCGTGCTTCTTTGTTGGTCATCAATCCTTGTGATGTAGAGATAATAGCAAGTCCCAAGTTGTCATACACATGCGGCAATCGTTTTGCACCAACATAAATACGTCTTCCAGGACTACTAATACGCTTCAATTCTTGAATAACTGGTTGGTTCTCAACATATTTCAGCGTAATTTTGAGTTTCTTTCTACCTTTTTCTTCCACATCTTCAACACTCGAAACAAATCCCTCCTTAACAAGAATGTCGGCAATGCTGCGCTTCACTTTTGAATGCGGAATCATCACAACTGGTTTATGCACCATTTGTGAGTTTCGAATTCGTGTGAGCATGTCTGCTATAGAATCTATCATACGCTTACCAACTTGATTTCTTAATACCCGGAATATCTCCCTTTGCTGCCAATTCCCGGAAACAAATACGGCATAAATCAAAATCTCTCATATATCCATTTCGGCGGCCGCACTTCCAACAACGTCGTACAATACGCGTCGAAAACTTTGGATTAGCGACGGAGCGCTTCGATTTTACAATTTGAGACGTTTTTGCCATATGTTACTGATCTTGATTAATTTTTTCAAATGGGAAACCCATGAGCTGCAACAACTTCTCCCCTGCTTCATCTGATGTTGCTGTTGTTACAATATTGACTTCCAACCCAACAAGCTGCTCAACTTCATCAGAAGAAATTTCTGGGAAGACAATATGCTCTTTGAATCCAATAGAATAATTCCCCTGACCATCAAATGCTTTTCGTGAAAGACCTCGAAAATCTCGAACACGTGGAAGCGCAACATTCATCAGTTTATCTAGAAATGCGTACATACGTTCACCGCGTAGAGTTACCTTTGCTCCAACAACCATACCCTCTCGAACTTTAAAATTAGAGATTGATTTACGTGCCTTGGTTTTTTGAGGTTGTTGTCCAGTAATACGAGCAAGCGTATCAACGGCTGCATCAATATAACTTGAATCCTGTAACCCTTTGCTCAAACCAGCATTCACAACAATTTTATCAATCTTTGGCACAGCCATAATATTTGTAATGCCAAGTTCGGTCTTTAATTGAACAGCAATTTCCTTTGAATATTTTTCTTGTAATCGATTCATATTGGTTATATTGATTCGTTACATTTCTTACACTGACGTGATTTCTGCTTTTCTCCTTGCTCACCAACAGATTCCTGATGTCCAACTCGAGTTGGTTTGTTGCATTTTGGACAGATCAACATCACTTTTGATACATGAAGCGGACCAAAGAAATCAATTCGTTGTCCTTTTTCATCTGATCGGCTTGATTTCAAATGCTTTACCATAGCATTCACACCATCAACAACAACCATGTCGCGTTCAATCAATACTTGAGAAACCTTTCCGGTTTTCCCATTATCTTTTCCACGCAATACCTTTACAGTATCACCGACTTTTATTCGAATTGTGTTCTTCTTTCCTTTCATATATTTACAATACTTCTGGTGCTAATGATGCAATCTTATTATATCCACGCTGTTTCACTTCTCGTGCAATAGGACCAAAGATACGAGTACCTTTTGGTTCTTTACCATCAAGAATCACACATGCATTTTCATTAAAGCGGATATATGTACCATCAGACCGGCGCATTTCTTTACGCTGTCGTACAATGACCGCACGCAACACTTCACCTTTCTTTACCATTCCATGAGGTTGTGCCTGTTTTACTGTAATAACAATCTCATCACCAATACGTGCATATCGACGCTTATACCCATTGAGTACCTCAATAACTTTCACGCGCTGTGCGCCTGTGTTGTCTGCTACTTTCAATTGTGATTCAGCTTGTAACATAGAGGTTAGGTAACGACACGCCAATTTTTTAACTTGCTATATGGACGACATGCAACAAATTCAACTGTATCACCGACAGCAAACTGATTCTTCTCATCATGCACATGGTATTTCTTTGTTCTCTTGTACATTTTACTATACAGTTTATGTCGTAGTTTTCGTTCTACTTGTACTACAATAGTTTTGTCGCCAGACTTCGAAACAACAATACCGCTAATGCGACGCTGCTGCACTACTTTCTTCTCTGATTTTTTTTCTTCTGTGCTCATAGTGGTATGTTATGACTTCTGTGCTGCAATAGCACGCTGTGACAAAATTGTATTAATTTGCGCTACTAATGAACGTGCATTCCGAATTGTCCGTACATTTTTCAATTGGGAATTCGCTACTTGAAACCGCATCCCGTGTAATTCAGCTTCTGTTTTCTGAAGCAATTCACGCAGCTCTGTGTCATTCTTTTTAATTAATTCATGCATTTCCATGGGTATACTGTTATTTCTGGATGGATTTAGGCTTCACGGCTAACTTGTGTGCAGCAAGACGCAATGCTTGTCGTGCTTGTTCTACTGTAACTCCATCGATCTCAAACAAAATCGTTCCTGGTCGAACCAATGCAACATAGTGATCTACAGACCCTTTTCCTCCACCCATGCGGACTTCTCCACCCTTCATGGTAACGGGTCGCTGAGGAAAAATTCGAATCCAAATCTTACCACCACGTTGTACAAATCGTGTCATTGCACGACGAGCAGATTCAATTTGTCGAGCAGATAACCATTTTCCTTCCATCGACTTCAATCCATATTCACCAAACGCAAGAGTTGTTTTGCGTGTCGCAACATTACCGGTTGTACTCACCGGCTTATTATGCCATTTTCTGTGTTTTACCTTTCTGGGCATCAACATAATCGTATGGTTACTTGGTGTCAGCTGAATTGATCTTCTCTGCTGGTTTCTTTACTGCATCTGTGGGTGCTTTTACTTCAGGCACTACATCCTTCTTTTTACGAAGAATAGTTTTCTTTCCACCAGTATCAATCTTTTTCTTTCTTGGTTGTCGGGGCTGTGAGGAGCGACGTTTTCGCTTCTTTTCTTGTGGTTGCTCTTCTTCATCACCAAACACATCACCTTTATATACCCACACTTTGATACCAATTACTCCGTAAATCGTATGTGCAACTCCACGACTATAATCAATATTGGCACGAAGTATCTGTAACGGCAGTCGTCCATATGTGACTGTTTCTGTACGAGCAATATCTGCTCCATTCAAACGTCCAGCAATTGTAATCTTTGCACCAAGTGCTCCTGCGCGAGTCACGCTTTCCATTGCACGCTTCATTGCACGTCGAAATGGAACACGAGCTTCAATCTGATCACGCACATTCTGATAAATCAAATCTGCATTCAAATCGGGATCACGAACTTCTTGAATATTGATGCTTACCTTCATTTTTTCACTACCGAAGAACTGTTGTTTGATTTCTTTTTTCAAATCCTCAATTTGCGCTCCACCTCTTCCAATGATAACACCCGGTTTTGAGGTATAAACCACAATAGTAATTTCAGCAGAAGAACGATCAATTTCAACTCGTGCTACACCACCATCTCGAAACTTTAATCGAATCATTTTTCGGATTTCAACATCACCCTGTAACTTACGAGCATACTGCTGTTTATTCGCAAACCAACGAGACGGTGTCTTGTACATTGACGCCTGTCGGAATGATCGTGGATTTACTTTATGTCCCATAGGTATTACGTAGTCTCCTTAATTTCTTTAGGGGTGGTTTTCTCTTTCTTTGCTTCTACTTTCTTTACTGCAGATTTCTGAGGTACTACTTTTTCTGCAACTTTTTTTACAACGTTCTTTTTTTCTTTCACAACCGTAGGTGCAATTTCTTCCAATACAACATGAATACGACTTGTACGCTTTCGCACCATGGATGCTCGACCAAATGCACGTGCTCGAAATCGTTTCATTGTAAAACCTTCATCAACAGAAATGGTCTTTACCATCAAGTTTTCTTTATCCATCTTATGGTTGTGTACACCATTTGCTGTTGCAGATAGTATCAGCTTCATTACAGGTTCTGCAGCTTTCTTGTCCATGAATGTCAAAATACGCTCAGCATCAACTACTGTTTTCCCACGAACTTGATCCACTACCAACCGTGCCTTTCGGGGCGAGATTCGTATAAATTTTGCTGTTGCTGATACGTTCATACTATTTGTCAGTTGCTGAATCTTGAGCCTTCGTTACCTGCGCTTTTTCTGCTGCAACAGATGCTGTTGCTTCATCCTTCGCCATCTTACCACCATGTCCACGAAATGTTCGGGTAGGAGCAAATTCACCTAACTTATGTCCAACGCGATTTTCAGTCACCTGTACAGAAATAAAATCCTTTCCATTGTGTACAAGAAACGTCATTCCAAGCATATCCGGAATAATTTCACTGGCTCGCGACCACGTTTTAATAGGGGTTGGTGAACCAGTTGCTTTTGCAGCAGCGACCTTCTTTAATAGGCTTGCCTGTACGTATGCTCCTTTTTTTAAACTTCGTGACATAATTTATCGCTTACGCTTTTTACGACCACTCACAATATACTTGCTCGAAGTCTTTTTCTTATTACGCGTCTTTACACCCAATGCTGGTTTACATTGAGCTGTTTTTGGATGTTTCATACCAATAGGCTGTGAACCTTCACCACCACCATGAGGGTGATCAACTGGATTCATAGCTTTACCACGAACGGTTGGGCGGATACCTCTGTGACGCATGCGACCTGCTTTACACCAACGAATCTTTCCCCAATCACTATTTGAAACCTGCCCAACAGATGCACGACAATTCTCATCAAATTTTCGAATTTCACCAGATGACAATTTAATCATAACCATTCCTGCATCTTGTGACATCACGGTTGCTGCGCTACCTGCTGATCGCACGATCATGCCACCATGCCCTGGTTTCAATTCTAGATTATGTACAAGTGTTCCTGAAGGGATATGCGACAATGGCATTCTATTTCCTGGGTTCATATCGGTCGTACCCTGTGTTGATACAATTTTTTGACCAACTTCCATACCTTTCGCACCAAGCACATATGATTTTGTTCCATCAGCATATTGTACAAGTACAATGCGAGCTGATCGATTTGGATCATACTCAATCGCAGTAATTTCTGCTGCGTCATCCAATCGGTTCTGAATAAAATCAACAAGCCGATATCGACGCTTTGCTCCTCCACCTCTGTGACGAACAGTAATCTTTCCTTGGTTGTTTCGTCCACCTTGTTTCTTGATTGGACGAGTCAAACTCATCTCTGGAGTCGTCTTTGTAATATCTTCAAAACTATCTCCCGAAGAAAGGCGCCGTCCTGCTGATGTTGGTTTATGTTTCTTTACAGCCATAGGTTTATGTTCCTTCGTAGACATTAATAGTCTCACCAGACTTCAAGCGTACAATTGCCTTCTTCCATGAACGTTGCTGTCCTTTTCTATTGTTCCATTTAACAGCATTTCCACGAACATTCATAATGCGCACATGCTTGGGTGTTACACCATACATTTTCTGCACCGCTTTCATCACTTCTGATTTATTTGCTGAACCAGCAACCTCAAATACATATGTACCAGTCAATGTTGCTTTTTCAGTAATAATAGGACGAACAAGAAGATTTTCTAGTGGCGCAATTCCTGTTGTTGTCGTTGTTGTTTTCTCTACTGACGCATCTGAGCTCGTCTTCTTTTCAGTCTTCTTTGCTACCTTGTCTTTCTTTGCAGGAGTATCAGAAACTATCTTGGCAGGTGCCTTCTGGTCGTCTTTTTTTCGTAATCGATCAAGTAAACTCATAGTCTTATGCGAAATGGGTTGTCATTTTTTCTACACCAGCTTTATCAACAACTAAGTATCGATATTTTAATAGATCTAACACATTTACAGAATCAGCAAGTACAGTATTCACGTTATCTAAATTCTGAGCAGCAAGACGCAACTTTTCATTCTTTTCTCCTGATGCAATCAATACGCCACGCCCTTCAGTTGGAAGCTTATTCATTAACAATGCCAATTGTTTGGTTTTACCTTCAAGGCCTTCCACAGAATCGATAACAAATAACATTTGTTCAGCAGCTTTATCTGAAAGACACATTCGAATAGCACTCTTTCGCAATTTCTTATTGACCTTCTGCATCATGTTGCGGTCTTTTGATGGACCAAACGTCACACCACCGCCACGCCACAATGGAGAACGACTTGAACCATGACGAGCACGGCCTGTTCCTTTTTGCTTCCATGGTTTTTTTCCACCACCACGTTTTTCAGCACGGGTCTTTGCGTGTGCAAATGGTTGATGTGCCGCAGCACGTTGAGCCAGAGCAACTGTCTGAACCACGATTGGTTTTACTTCAACTGCAAATACACTCTCATCAAGGGACATCTCCCCGGTTTTTTCACCTTGGAGGTTATATACTGTTGCTGTAAAACTTGGAGGTTTTGCCATATTCGTTATTTCTTGTCTTCCTTACTGGTAGCACTCTGTTTTGCATTCTTTGCAGTAACGACAACAACAATTCCACCATTTGATCCAGGAACTGCACCTTTAACAAGTAATTGATTATGTTCAACATCTATTTTCACCACTTGCAAATTCTTTGTTGTGCAATTCTCTGCACCCATATGGCCACCCATACGCGTTCCTTTGAACACATGTTGTGGCTCTTGTGCACCAATAGAACCAGGCATACGATGCTGGTCTTTGTGTCCATGTGTTGCAGGAGATCCAGCAAAACCATGTCGTTTAACCACACCAGCAAATCCGCGACCGATACTCACACCGCTCACGTCGATCATTTCTCCTGTTTCAAATGTATCTACTTTAATTTCCTGTCCTCGTTCGAATGCTGCACCTTCTTCTGTGCGGAATTCTTTCAAAACAGCAAATGGGCCGAGGTCTTTCAAGTGACCAAGTACCGGCTTTGAGATATTCTTTGCTTTACGAGCACCAAAACCAAGTTGTACCGCATTATATCCATCTTTTTCAATATTCTTAACCTGAGTCACAATATTTGGAGTAACGTCAAGAACGGTCACAGGTGTTACTGTACCGTCTTCGCCAAATACTTGGCTCATTCCAACTTTTTTTCCTATAATGAAGTTCATTGTATTGTGAGTGTTCTTATTGGGGCATGATAAAAGCCGCCATTCGTGCGCGCCATCTTGTGTCGCGTACAAATCACGGCTTTATAAAGTGTTTCTCTTACTCCGGCGATTGATATCCGTTCCTCTCGTACTAGGATCACTTCCGTCGATGTCAGATAAACTATTGTTTCTCCTCTGCAGCCTACTGTTTTTACATCATTTTGATTTCGATGTCAACGCCTGCTGGTAAATTCAGGTTTGACAGCTCATCTATTGTCTTTGCACTCGGGTTGATAATATCGATCAACCGCTTGTGAACGCGCATTTCATACTGATCTCGAGCTGTTTTGTTGATGAATGTTGAGCTCAATACCGTATATTTAGTCTTCTCAGTTGGAAGTGGCACAGGACCAACAATCTTTGCACCAGAACGAACAGCGGTGTCAATGATTGTTTTTGTTGACTTATCGATAATTTTATTATCGTACGCACGAATCTTTACTCGAATTTTTGTCGAGACTTCTGTTGTTGTCGGCGCGTCAGATTGTTTCTTCTTTGTAGGCATTATTTTCAAAAGAGCGATTCAACTGCCCTCCGATCCCCTATTGGAACCGGAGGACGACTGTTTCTATTATTCAATAACCTTGGTTACAACTCCTGCTCCAACGGTCTTACCACCCTCACGGATAGCAAATCGTTGTTTCTCTTCTAGTGCAACTGGTTTACCAAGTTCGACCACAAAGGTAATTGTATCTCCAGGCATAACCATTTCAGTTCCTTCAGGAAGCTGAACTGCTCCAGTTACATCAGTTGTACGCATGTAAAACTGAGGTTTGTATCCTTTTGTGAACGGAGTAGAACGACCACCTTCATCCTTTGACAGAATATATACTTCACCTTCAAACTTTGTATGAGGAGTGATTGATCCTGGTTTTGCGAGTACTTGTCCGCGCTCAACTTCTTCTTTCTTTGTTCCACGAAGAAGAATTCCAGCATTATCACCAGCCAAACCTTCGTCTAACTGTTTGTTGAACATTTCAATTCCAGTAACAACAGTCTTTGATGTATCGTTCAAACCAACCATTTCAACTTCGTCGTTTACGTTTACCTTTCCACGTTCGATACGACCAGTAACTACTGTTCCTCGACCTTCAATTGAGAAAATATCCTCAATAGGCATCAAGAAATCACCATCAACCAATCGTTCTGGCTGAGGAATGTACTCGTCCAATACTTTCAATAGTTCCTTAATAGGTTTTGCAGCAGCTTCATCTGTAGGATTTTCAAGTGCTTTCAATGCTGATCCACGAATAATAGGAACTTCTTGTCCTGGATATTCATATTTGGTCAACAAATCTCGAATTTCTTCTTCTACAAGCATTAATAGTTCTTCGTCTTCAACTTGATCAACTTTGTTCAAAAACACAACAATTGAAGGTACACCAACCTGACGAGCAAGTAAGATATGCTCACGAGTCTGGGGCATAGGTCCGTCTGTTGCAGAAACAACAAGAATAGCACCATCCATTTGGGCAGCACCAGTAATCATATTTTTTACATAATCGGCATGACCTGGGCAGTCAACATGAGCATAATGACGTGCATCTGTTTCGTACTCAACGTGTGATGTATTAATAGTGATACCACGCTCCTTTTCTTCAGGTGCGTTATCAATATCTTCGAACTTCTTGTCTTGTGCTGTTGCACCCGACGCGTTCGAAACTGCTAAAATTGCTGCAGTTGTGGTTGTTTTACCATGGTCAACGTGGCCAATTGTACCAACATTGACGTGTGGTTTTGAGCGATCAAACTTCTCTGCCATACGTTATGTATTATGTTTCGTTTAAAATCGAATATTTTTCTAACAAAATCGCAATATCTATTGCGAAGTGCAAGAATAAAGATAGTTGTTTTATCTTAGCCTGTCAAGGGCTTCTTTAAAAAACAGACCCTGATGACTATAACGAATAAATTGTCTTATATCAAGGGTTTGCATCTGTTCACACAGTGTGGATAAGTTTTTAGCTAATATTAGTAAAAAAAGATAGGAATCCTCCAGTTCCTATCATATTCATTGCGACTTCTCTGCGCTAATACTCCACGCAAGGGCGCTTCAGCGCGTTGTCTGGGATCACGCCGTCGACTTGAACGAGCGCCGTGAGCGTGACCACGTGAATCTGGCCACGAAGTCCCATCACAGCCGTAGATGGGGACGGCCAGTCCACCGGCTGCACGTTCTTTCGAACGATCTGCAGTTGAAGACGACGGTTGTTGCCGGCCGCCAGCTTAACCGCCCTCATCCTTCGAACTGCAGAGGCCTTCGCCTTCCCTTGATCCGTGCCCTCCGCGATGACGATGAGCGTGAATGCTCCACTCACCTCAAGATCAGGGCCGAAGTACCAGCCTGTCTCGCTGGCATTAGCTGCAACATGCCGCTTGCCAGCAGCACCCGCTGACAAAGCCAGGGTCTTCTCAAAAAAATGTGCTGGATCCATATCAGGATCTCCCAACCCCCACCAGTAATTGGCAGTGAGTGCATGGCTTGTTATACCAGAATGAGACTATAAGTCAATGTTAAGTAAAAAAAAGCGGCAGGAGTCCTCCAGGATCCTGCCTCCGAGTCCAACTCGGGCGGGCGACTACTCAGGCGGAGGCGGTGGTCTGCTCAGCATCGCGAACGACACGGAGCTTGAGGGGAAAGATCCCCTCGTACACGCAGACCTTGACGACGATGGTCACGCGCGGGGCGTAGACCTCGCCATACTTCTTCTGGCTGAGCCCCACGTCGATCGTGGGGATCTCCACCTGAAGAACTCCGGCCCTATGCATGGCCACGAGCATCGGGCTCCGGTAGATCGCTTCGGCGGTCTTGACCAGGAGCGCTCGGAGCTCCGCGATCGCGGTCGACCATTCGCGGTCAACCGCCTGGAGAGAGATCGCCTTCTGACCACGCGTGGTGCTGTACCAGTCCCCCTCCTCAGAGAGCTTGACACCACTCACCCAGTATCCGGTTCGCGTTCGCGGCTTCGGGCTGCTTCGCCTGGACAGGCTAGAACCCAGGAGAGCCTCCATGAGCGCGTTCGCGACGGCGTGATCACGCTGGTCCCACTCCGGAAGGGTTGGTCCGATCAGGGCCTCATGAACCGCCAAGCTATCGACCACCGTGAGCGTGATCGGCATCCGAGCGATGTACTTGCCATCCCGGCGCTCCACTCGCGGGTTCCTCGCCGACTGACCGGCGAGGATCAGGGCACCAGTTCTGAGCAACGGAGCTAGCGACTGGCACTGATGCACTCCCACGAGAAGGTACATCGAGACGTGGCACTTGGTAGCTTGGATGGCCTGCCCCTGGTTGTGTGCCACTCCCTGCACGACGACAACGATCTTTCCGCCTTCAATCGCGGAGAAGAAGTATCCCTTGTCGCTCCGGTAGTCGGAGTCCTCGACCTCGGTCAGTTGAGGATCGAGGGCGATCTTCAGCAATCTTCTGACCTCATCAGCACAGCTTTCGCTCGTTCGCATCTTCGTACCCCATCGTATCGACCTTAATGGCAGAATACGTTACATGTTTATACCAATAAATAAAAAAATGTCAAGCAAAGCAAACAAAAAGAACCGGGCGAACCCTAAG
>CAZMTW010000008.1:0-16627 GCA_964569285.1 uncultured Gammaproteobacteria bacterium | reverse complement strand
AAAGGCTACTTTTCCACCTTTCATATCCGTAATCATGGCTTTTACATCGTCTCCAACTGTCTCAGTCTTTGGTGATGGCATTAATCCCTGCTGGCCAAGTGTCTTTGCAATAGGACCAAGTTTTTTCATCATGTCTGGAGTTGCCACAGCAACCTCAAAATCACATTTACCAGATTCCTTAATTTCTGCAATAAGCGCGTCATCTCCAATCATGTCTGCTCCAGCAGCTTTAGCTTCAGCAACTTTAGATTCATTGACGAACGCTACCACCTTCTTTGTCTTACCCGTTCCGTGTGGTAGAGATACTGTTCCACGAACAATCTGCTCTGACTTTGTAGGATCTATACCTAATTTGATATGAACCTCAATTCCAGCATCAAACTTCACTGGATTCTGTTTCACAGCAATCAACCCTTCTGGTAATGACACTGCTTCTGCTTTGATAACATCTGAAGATGCTTTGTATCGTTTTGATCTCTTCATAGTAGTTCGTGGTCCAAACGGTCCGCGTGCATATGCATCGAACCTCCCACTTGTTACATAATTATTTAATTTCTACACCCATTTGACGGGCGGTACCTTCGATAATTCTCATTGCTGCCTCGACATCATCAGTATTCAAATCTGGTAATTTCAACTCAGCTATTTCTCTCACTTGCGCCTTTGTGACTGAACCAACTTTGTCAGTTAGCGCTTTACCAGAACCTTTTTTTAGTTTGGCAGCCTTCAGTATCAATGAAGATGCTGGGGGAGTTTTGATGATAAAATCGAATGAACGATCATCATACACATTAATAACAACGGGTAGAATGTCTCCACGTTGATCTTTTGTCTTCTCGTTAAACTGTGAGCAAAAATCCTGAATATTCAGACCATGCTGACCTAATGCAGGACCAACTGGTGGTGCAGGATTTGCTGCGCCTGCTGGAATCTGCAATTTAATTTGAGTTGTTACTTCTTTCGCCATATTTATAATTTAGATCTTTTTCACTTGTAATGAATCGAGCTCAATTGGCGTTTCGCGTCCAAACATAGATACCATAACAGTAATTTTACCGTTTTCACTATCCACTTTTGACACTTTACCTTCCAATTCTTTAAACGGACCGTCGACAATACGAACGGTTTCACCTTTTTCTACATCGATTGTAAAGGTTGGATCTTCAATTCCCATTCGACGTTGTAGATTCTTCATCTCTACTTCGTCGATAGGTGTTGGAGTTGTTCCTGTTCCGACAAATCCAGTTACATTTGGTGTGTTACGCACCACATACCACGAATCATCAGTCACAACCATATTTACCAATACGTATCCTGGGAAGATCTTTTCTTCAACGACTTTTCGCTTTCCGTTTCGGATTTTTATTTTCTTCTCCTTTGGTACAAGAACATCGAAAATTTTGTCCTCCATGCCAAGCGATTCTGTACGCTGTCGCATGTTATTTGCCACATTCTCCTCGTAGCCAGAGTAGGTATGAATCACATACCATCGTTTACCTTGTTGCGCGGTCTGTTTTGGCATACTCGTTAGATAACAATTTCGATAATTTGGTTAAAGACGTAGTCAGAAAGGCCTAGAAAAATGGTGAATCCAAGACTGAACCAAATGACGATCCAGGACTTTTTCCATGTTTCTTTTTTTGATGGCCAAGTGACCTTTTTCAACTCTTCTCGCGCCCCTTTCAGGTACGTAATAAGAGGATTTCTCTTCTTATCTGTTGGATTTTTTGTGTTCATTTCGCTATTTTTTGCGATTTTAAAACGGCCTCGCGGGCCATCTAGGGATAACTATACTACATATGTATTATTTGTCAATAATACCACCCATGATTGTCATCAGTACCTTGAAATAACAGTACTAATGATAAAAGGACAGTGATGCTACAACAGGTCCGAGATTGAAATACTCCACTGATCTACATGTAATTTTCTATCTAAGGGCTTCATCTTTGGCTTGAAAATTACTTGACCATTCTGAGCAGGAGCTTTCTGCCTCTGTATACGAAAACCTACATATGTCGCAGCTAGCATCGCCGCACCCCTAACTGTCGTTTCCAAATCCTTTGGCCGAATAACGGTCCTTTGCAACATATCTGCCTGAAATTGCATAATAAAATTATCTTGAGCTGCACCACCATCCACAAACAGCTCCTTTAACTTGGTTCCTGAATCTTTTTCCATTGCATAAACCAAATCCATTACCTGATACGCTATTGCCTCCTCTGCTGCTCGAATAATATGTTTACGGTTTACACCGCGGGTCAACCCTGTAATCACGCCACGGGCCTCTGGCTTCCAATACGGCGCACCTAAACCTGCAAACGCAGGCACCAGAACAACTCCGTGCGTATCTTGCACTGAAGATGCAATCTTTCCTGCATCTGCTGCATGCTTAAGGATTCCAAGCTCATCACGCAACCATTGCATAATCGCTCCCCCCATAAACACAGATCCTTCCAAAGCATACATCGGCTTACCATGTGCATCTGGTGTCAGCGTAGTCAACAATCCATTCTTGGAACGTGCAAACTTTTTGCCAATATTCATTAACAAAAATAATCCGGTTCCATACGTATTCTTTGCATCTCCCTTCTTAACACCACCTTGCCCAAACAATGCGGCCTGCTGATCCCCTACTACACCTGTAATTGGAATACCTCTATACATTCCATAGTCATCACTGCTATTACGTACTTCTGGCAATACTGATGCAGGCACCTTCAGAATTTTGAGCAATTGCGCATCCCATTTCTTCATTTTGATATTATACAACATGGTCCGAGATGCATTTGTAAAATCTGTCGCATGGACCTTTCCTTTAGTCAACTTCCAGATTAACCATGAATCAATAGTACCAAAACGCAACGTTCCAGCAGCAGTTTTCTTTCGTGCACCACGCACATGATCCAATAACCACGCAACTTTAGTGCCAGAAAAATATGGATCCAATACCAATCCGGTTGATGACTGAATCAATTTTTCATATCCACGTTTCTGCAGCGACACGCATGCATCAGTTGTACGACGATCTTGCCATACAATCGCGTTATGAATTGGTTTCCCCGTTAGGGCATCCCATACCACAGTAGTTTCGCGCTGATTGGTTATACCAATCGCTGCCACTGTTTTCTCTTTCCCTTTCAATACTGTATTCAACAATCGCTGGGTCACGCGCCAAATCTCATCCGCATCATGTTCTACCCACCCCGGTTTTGGATAATACTGCGTAAACTCCTGCTGCTGCTTGCGCACAACCCTCATTTGCGCATCATACATCAACACACGCACACTAGTCGTGCCTGCATCAATTGCCACAATATAATTTTTCTTCATACTACCAAGGGGAATTTTTTATCTTTAACCAAAACCCCATGTGATTCACTAAAATATGAAAAAATGGACCGATCAGTAACAACAATACCCATACTGGCAATGACATATCAAAAAAGAACATTGCAACCACACCTGCACCAACAAGAAAATCGATCTGATCAAACGGGAACCAGCTCTTTCCTGGTTGAACCTTAAATCTCCTCTTAAAAAAAGATTTGATTAAATCTCCAATAATTGCGCCAAATCCAAATACAAATCCAAACCACCATGGTGCCACACGGATATCAAATGCTGAAATTCGTACCAACCCTTCCCATTGTCCTACTGCGATGTATTGAACAAGGAACAACAACCCTCCCATTACCGATGCAACGAATACACCTCTCCATGTTTTATGTGAACCAAATACTGGTTGACCCCCAATTGTCTTACCAGCATCAATTGGTATTGCAAGTTTTTTTAATCGCTGCTTGAACAGCACCGGAGCCATGTTTGCCAAGCCGGCAGGGAGAAAAAAGTAAAACAATTGTCCAATGAGTATGAGTACGCTCACAAATTATAGATCAACGTTAGCAGTTTTTGCATGAGTTTGAATGAATCGTTTTCTTGATGGAACATCCGTTCCCATTAAAATCTCGAATATCTCATCTGCCTTTGCTGCATCATCTGCAGTGACTTGCAGTAAAGTACGTCGCTCAGGATCCATGGTTGTTTCCCATAACTGATCTGGATTCATTTCACCAAGACCTTTGTATCGCTGTATACCAATGCCACCAACTTTTTGACCCATATCCTGCTCACCAGCACTCATGCCTTCTGCTGGTTCTTCTCCAGCTTCTAGAGTCGCATCCTTCAATGCTTTTGCTACTTCCTCGCCACCCATCTCAATGAGTGCTTTTTCTTTTTGCTCATCTGTATACACATACCGAACTTCCTTTCCCTTCTTTAATTGGAACAAAGGCGGTTGTGCAATATACAAGTGACCTGACCGAATCAAATCCGGGAAATACCGATAAAACAATGTTAACAGCAATGTACGGATATGCGCTCCATCGACATCAGCATCTGTCATGATGATGATTCGATGATAGCGAAGTTTTGAAATATCAAACTGCTCAGCTAAATTTGTTCCCAGCGCAATAACCAATGCTTTCACTTCATTATTTGCGAGCATTTTATCGAGTCGCGCTCGTTCCACATTCAATATCTTTCCTCTAAGCGGCAGAATCGCTTGAAACTCACGATTGCGTCCTTGTTTTGCAGAACCTCCAGCAGAATCTCCCTCAACAATGTACAACTCAGATATTGACGCATCGCGCGTTGAACAATCTGCTAACTTCCCGGGCAATGTCATGCCTTCTAATGCTCCTTTACGCAATACCGTATCTCGTGCTGCTCATGCTGCTTCACGAGCCTGCTTTGCCAACATGCATTTTCCAAAAATATCCTTTGCATCACGAGGATGCTCTTCCAAGAAAATTCCAAAATACTCAGCAAAAATATTTTCAACAACAGGTCGAACTTCTGCATTACCCAATTTTTCCTTTGTTTGACCTTCAAACTGTGGCTCTCCAAGTTTTACCGAAATAATTGCAGTCAAACCTTCACGAACATCATCTCCAGTTAAATTTTGATCCTTCTCTTTCAGGAAACCATTTTTTCGTGCATAGGAATTCAATGTTCTAGTCAATGCCGTTCGAAAACCAACCATATGTGAACCACCTTCCACTGTATGAATATTATTTGCAAACGAATAGACCAACTCGTTGTAATCTTTAGAGTATTGCAAAGCAACTTCCACTTTCATGTCATCTTGATCCTTGTCCAAATAAAAAACATTTTCCTGGACAATCTCCTTGTTATGATTAATGTGCCTTACATACGAAGCAATACCACCTTCAAAGTAAAATGAAAACGATTGGCCTTGATCTGTTCGCTCATCCAAAAGCGTAAACCGAACTCCCTTTGTTAAATACGCCTGCTGACGAACATGATCCAAAATATATTTCCAATCGTATTCTGTAACAGTAAAAATTGATGTATCAGCTTTAAATGAAATCTTCGTTCCTGTACCATGCGCTGCTTTAACCGCTTGAATTTTTTTCTTTGCTTTTCCAATATTAAATTCCTGCATCCACAGCTTCCCGTCGCGTTTAACCTCAGCAACCAATGTTTCTGACAACGCATTCACAACCGATACACCCACACCATGAAGACCACCAGATACTTTATATCCACCATCACCAAATTTACCTCCTGCATGCAATACGGTGAGTACGGTTTCTAAAGCTGATTTACCAGTCTTACTATGCTTCTCCACTGGAATTCCACGACCGTTATCTTCAACAGAACACCAACCATCTGGCAACAACGTAATGATCACCTCGTCAGCATAACCAGCCATCGCTTCATCAATTGAGTTATCAACGACTTCCCAAATCAAATGATGCAGCCCCTTATGCGCCGTATTACCAATGTACATTCCTGGTCGCTTTCGTACTGGTTCTAATCCTTCAAGAACTTGAATTTGCTTTGCACCATACTCCCCCTCGACCTTTGTTGAAGTTGCCTTCTTGCTAGACGCCTTCTTTACAGCAATTTTTGCTTTTGCAGCAACCTTTTTCGTATTTTTTGTAGCCATCTTAAGTCTATACTTATACCAATTTTCCTAAAGAATTATATCACAAATACAGCGGTGTGACAAATCGACACTCATTATAGAATTATGCTAATATTAGCCGTAAAAAAACGCTACTTTGCTCTCAACTCCGCTCCAATTTTTTTATGCATTTTTTCCACAAATTTCTCTCTCCACTCTTCCATTGCAGTCATTTCTAATGTCGAGTCATTTGACTGAAATTTCATCCGGAATGAAATACTTTTCTTACCATTAGGAATCTTCTTTCCTCTGTACACATCAAATACACTAACCTCTTGTAGCAACTTCTGAGACTCGGATCGAATTTCCTTTTCAATCTGACTCCATTCAACATCCTCATCTACTATTAGAGACAAATCCAATTCAATTGCAGGAAATTGTGAAATGGGATGCGTCTGAAATGTTGTAGTTGCACTTTCCACCAAAACCGGAACTGACAGTGATGCAAATGCAGTCGTTCGCTCAATATTCATTGCATGCAAAACAACAGGATCAACCTCACCCACGGTTCCTGCGATGTTCTTCCCTGTATCATATCGAACCGCTTGATCACCATTATACATACCCCAGAACTCACATGGAGCACTTTTCTGCAGCATTGCATTCCTATACGGCACGTGAAGCTCTGCAAGAAGAGCCTCTACAATACCCTTGGTACGTCTGTACGCCTCTGGACCGATAGATACAATACCCAACTGAGTAACTTCCCTATCAGCAAAATACACATGACCAAATTCGAACAATGAAAATTCCTGACTATATTGCTGATTACGTGCAACATTCTCTAGCAAGCGAGGTAACAACGTCGTTCGTAAGTATCGCAAGTCCTCTGATAATGGATTGGTAATTTCAAGATGTTCTTTTTCTGGATCAAGACCAATTTTTTTCATTAATCCTGCGCCATAAAACGAATAGTTATTCACTTCGAATAATCCATATGACTGTAAACTATTTTTCATTACTCGAATCCATGGCAAATCTTTTTGCTGCTCACCAACATGTAATGCTGCAGTCAGTTGCTTCTCATTTATGGCATTAACACCGTGTAATCGCACTATCTCTTCGATAATATCCGCTGGAATACGTATGTCCATTCGAAACCATGGAGGCGTAACAATATACACCAAATTCTCTCCACTTCCTTTTGTCTTCACAGCACACTCAATTCGTCGAAGATACTCTTTAACCTGTTTTGTGGTAAACGGCTCTCCTGAGAGTCGTAATAGTTCATGTTGCGATAATTCTACAGATGCAATTTTTTGTTTTTCAGGATAAATATCAACAAAACCGGTCAAGATCGCGCTTGCATGCTCCATAAGCAACTCAACTGCCCGTTCCGCAGAAGACTGAGCAAGTGTAGGTGGAAGATCTTTTTCCCAACGTAATGCGCCCTCTGTTCGAACACTTATCTGTTGCGCAGCTTTCCGTGTAATCAAGGGCTCAAAATTTGCAACCTCCAACACAATTTTTGTTGTTTGATGAGTAACACTGCTTTCTTCACCACCTATTACTCCAGCAATCGCCATAGGTTTTTCAGCATCTGCAATTACTACGATTGAATCATTAAGCAACTTCTTTTCATGATCTAATGTCATCAATGTTTCACCCTTTGTTGCACGACGGACTATAATTTTTCCACCTGCAATTTTTTCTGCATCAAACGCATGTGTTGGCTCTCCTAGTTCCAACATGACATAGTTCGTAATATCAACAACATTATTAATCGACTTCACACCGCATGTTTGTAGCCGCTGAGCAATATAGTCGGGCGAAGGACCTACGGTCACTTCCATTTCTATACCAATATATCGTCGGCATGATTGCGTATCTTGTATATCAACATCAATCTTTGGCAAACGAGTTGGCAACGAGATCCGTTTCGGAGTTGTAAATGGTTTATTAAATACCGCCGCAATCTCACGAGCCATATTCATATGAGAAAATAGATCCGCACGATGTGTCATGGATTTGTTGTCGATATCAACAATTGTTTCCGTTAATGGTAATACACCAACAATCGGTGTACCGTTTGCAACTTCCTCATCAAACTCATTAATAACATCTTCACGATCTAATATACCAAGTTCCGAATTTAAGCAACACATCCCTTGCGATAATTCCCCACGCAACTGACGTTCTTTAATCTTTAACTTACCTGGTAATACGGTCGGCGCTAATGCGACTGGAATTTTAATACCAACTTCTAGCACCGCAACACCGCCATAAATAATCTGCCGAGGCTTCTCCTCGCCAACATCAAATATGCCAATATTCAATTTGTCTGCATCTGGATGTTTCCGGGTATCTAATAACTCTCCGACAACAACATTACCCAACTCCAGCGCTCCTTCATCCACCTCCTCCACCTCAACCGAATGCATGGTCAATTCTTCCAATAGCGTTTTTGGCTCTGGCATTGTGGGTAAAAACTCTTTTAACCATTCGTAGGAAAAAATCATATCTAGAATTGTTCTAAAAATCTCAAATCGTTTTCTCCTAATAACCGGATATCTTCAATACCATACTTCAACATTGCAAGTCGATCAGGTCCCATACCAAACGCAAAACCGGTATACGTTCCTCGTTCATATCCTGCAGCAACAAACACATTTTGATGCACCATACCAGAGCCTCCCATTTCTACCCATGTTGTCCCTTTACAGATTTTGCAATATGATCCATCGCGTTCACAAAATACACATGACATGTCTATTTCATAGCCAGGTTCTACAAATGGGAAATAGCCAGGACGCAAACGAACTTCTACATCTTGTTTGTAAAACTGACGAAATATCTCCTTTAGCGTCCACGTTAATTGTCCTACAGAAATATCGACATCAACCACAAGGCCTTCAAGCTGCGTAAACGTGTGTTCATGAGACGCATCAGTTGCCTCATTTCGGAACGTACGTCCAGGAACAATTGCACGAAGCGGCGGCTCAAACTCCTCCATTAGTCGTACCTGCATTGGAGATGTTTGTGTACGTAGCAACCATTTTTTGGAATCAAGCTCCCTTTTTTCCTTACGTGAGACCGCATTCTTCACAAAAAACGTATCTTGAATATCTCGCGCTGGATGAGACTCAGGAAAATTGAGCGCCTCAAAATTGTAATAATCATTCTCTAGCTCTGGCCCTTCATACACCATGAACCCCATTGAAGTAAACACATCAACCAAATCATTGATTGCAAGAGTTCTGGGATGCAAGTGGCCACTCTGCGGAGCAATTCCAGGTATAGACAAGTCCGTATGCGGTATTATCGTAGATTGTGTTGATGATGATGCTGACAATGCCGATTCAATAAACTGTCGTACTTCATTCGCCTTTTTCCCAATAGTCTTTTTCTCGTCAGCACTGAGGTCCTTCAAACCTTTAAGAATATTAGTCAGTTTCCCAGATTTTCTACCCAAAAACTCAACACGTAGCTCTTCAAGCTGCGGTGCTGTTTTTGCTCCTTTTATCGCTGATTCAAACGATTTGAGAATCTGATCAAGTTGCTTATCCATCTACTCGCTTTCCTTTAATTGCTTCTTCTGATAGTACCGGGCTTCTATTGATCGCGCAAGGAAAAAACCCTCAAGAATAACCAATCCCAATACGAGCAACAATGACATCCACCAAACTAACAATTCCTGACTTACTAAAAAGAGACTCAAATCAATCAAAATAGCAAACCAAAGTGCTTGCCGGAGCGATACACCTATATATCGAAACGGTACCGTATTTCTCATGATCATAAATCGAATACCAAAACCAAGTAGACTCAGCGTACCCCACAAAGAAAAAAACAATGACACAAAGAACAGTAATAAACCAATAACCCCTCCGGAGTTGGGATCTATTCTAACGAGTACTGTTAGAAAAGCAGCCCAGCAAACAAGGGTAGTTATGGCCATGGTAATTAAATATCGGCGTAGAGTCATAACAACGACAATATTATAACACTTTTTTGAAATTATCGCAGTACCACTCCCTCAATTAGGCTCTATATTCACAAATCTCTTTATAGTCGCAATACTGGCACGGATGCCCTGGTGTTGGAGTCATTTCACCACCAACAATCTTCTCGATAATATTCAATGCCCACGCAGAAACTTTTTCTAATTTCTTCTCTGTAATCTCCTCAGAAATCGTCTTATTATCTTCAATATAATAATATGAAAGCTTGACCGGGTCCAACTCAAATACCTGTTTCAATGCCATTGCATAAATAAACAGTTGCTCTGCATCCTTCTTTCCAGTCTTGGGAAACTTTCCAGTTTTGTAATCTACGATCTCAATCCCCTCCTCGGTCTCATCAACACGATCAATTGCACCTTTAATGGTGTAGTCTCCTAATTTGAGTGTAAACCCTTTTTCAAGATGAACAGCTTTTGGCCAATTTTTTTCATGCAGCGCATAGAACTTTTTTAGCGATTCCTTCCCCTTTATATAATATTCATCACGCAATTTTTTGCTTGGATACCACTCATCAATCCATTTCTCTTCATAAATCTGCATCATAGTATCTACTGTTGGTGCTGCCGGCTTCTTCTTATCATCAAACAATCCATCCTGTACCAACGTCTCTTGCTCATTCAAGCGACGAAAAAACTCATACAACGTGCTGTGCATTGCTTTTCCAAAAGAAAAACTTGGTTTACCTGGTACTGGAACTTTCAATAAAAAGGCGAACCGATATTGCCACGGACATGTTTCATATGCTTTCAACTGAGTAAAACTAAATGCTTTTGGTAACTGCTCTAATTCTTTTTCAATCTGCTCATTTGGAAGAACAGGCGTTGTACCAAATAATACTTCACCAGTAGGCTGAGGTACGGTATCAACAAAACCAGATTCAACAAGAAAACGAGATGGTTTCTTTTTTCTTGCACCACCATAGTCCTCGCCACTCGTCAAAAACAAATGTCGTTTAGCACGTGTGGCTGCCACATAAAATAAACGTCTCTCTTCTTCAATATGCCAATCACCCTCCGGTAATACATCTTTCACTAATGCATCTGGAATTTGAATCGCCTCCTTGCGCCCAATGGAGGGAAATCGTTTATCCACCAAATTCACTATAAATACATATTCAAACTCCAGTCCCTTTGCAGAATGGACTGTCATGATTTTGACAGACTCAGGCCCTTCATCAAAATCAGGTCGCAATCGACCTCCTTCACCAGCCTCGATCATCATGACAATCTCTCGAATAAAATTCCGCACGCTCTTCTCAGTATTTGCTCGTTCGAATGCTTCAACATATGTATAAAACTGATTCAAATACAGAATATGTTCAGAGGCTTGCCGCGTTTCCTGCTCTGCTACCATTTTGAGATACCCAGACTTTTCCAAGAAAGATAGAATAATTTCTCCCGCAGTTTTCTTTTTTGCATCACGTGCATGCTCACTCAATAATTGCATGAGTGTTTCTACTGAGTCATATGTCTTCTTTTGCATGCCGGTCACTGCGCGAACAGAGGTACATGTTTCATGCAACGACTCTGCTTTTTTTCTACCATACTGTAATAGTGCCATGATGTCCTCTGGTGGGATATCCCATATATCAAAGTTCAACAGACGATACATTGCACGCGACTCATGATAATTATCAAGAAGTTGCAAAAAAGCAATCACATCCAAAATAATTGATTTTGTAAATAATCCTTTTGACGCTAAAAATTGATACGGAATACCTACGCGTTCTAAGTACGGAATAAATGTATCTGCTTGAGAATTTGCACGAACTAAAATAGCAAAATCACTCCAAAGCAAATCTGGATCATTCTCTTTTGCACCAATAATGGTATCGATCACCATCTTCGCCTCACCTTCAAGAGATTCAGAATGCAAATGCTCTATGGTCCCATTCCCCTTTTTATTACTGTGCAATCGTTTTGCTATTTTTAGCTGTTCTTCTAAGCGGTTTGGATTGTTATGCTGAATAAAATCATATGCCATATCTAAGATATCCTGGGTTGAACGATAGTTTTCAACAAGAGAAATTTCTTGCGCATTCTGAAACTCATCCTTAAAAATAAGAATATTGCTCATCGATGCTCCACGAAAACTATAAATAGCCTGATCATCATCTGCTACCACAGTTAAATTATTGGCTGGGGCAGCGAGTAACTTAATCAAGTCATACTGTGCAACATTCGTATCTTGAAACTCATCTACTAACACATGCTTGAATTGAGCTCTATACTGCGCAAGTAACGCGGGACGTTCTTTGAATAAATGAATCGTTTCAACAATTAAATCACCAAAGTCGAGCGCATTATTATCACGCAATATCTGTTGATATTGTACATATGCTTTAGCCACCTCCATCACACGTTGAGCCTCATCAACCGCTGCTTTCTGTTCCTCTGACATTTCCGTTGTACGTTTTGTAAACTCAGAATCAGTATCCAGTTGTAGCTGGGTCGCGTATTCCATATATTCTTCTGGAAGAATATCCTCATCTTTCAAACGTGAAAAATGAGATATAAGAGCCTGAACAAATTTCGTTGGATTCCCTTTTGGGCGATAATAATCCAAATCAAAATCTTCTATATGCTCTCTAAGCATTAACCATTGCTCGGTGTCCGACAACAACTTAAAATCATTCGACAATCCTACATCTAATGCATGATTCTTCAAAATACGCTCACAAAACGCATGAAACGTCGAAATCCATAAATCGACATACCCCATTGGCAACAACGATTCAACACGCTCCTCCATTTCACCCGCAGCTTTCTCCGTAAAAGTCAGTGCTAAAATTTCATCTGCTCCAGCGATTCCAGATTGAATTAGGTGTGCAATGCGTCGAGTAATGACCGTTGTCTTCCCTGTTCCTGCCCCAGCAATAATAAGAAGCGGTCCACCCTCGTGCAATACCGCCTCTTTCTGCTCTGCATTCAAATTTTCCAGTATATCAATCTCTTCCATCCGAATATATTACAATCAATTTTTTGGCCGTCGTGTTCGCGTATCCTCGCGAGGTTCTCGTTCTGTGTGCTCTCGTCGTGTTCGCGTATCGTCGCGAGGTTCTCGTTCTGTGTGCTCTCGTCGTGTTCGCGTATCGTCGGCAGATTTTCCACCCACGTAATCTGGATCATCACGCATGACATGCCCAAATACACTTACTTGATCCTGTTCATATTCAATGCTACCAACAAGTGCTTCAAATTGAGGTGTCTTATCAAGTCCTTTTTCTATCATATAATCGCGTACCCGCATCATCTCTGATAATTTCGATGCATGTTGTACAACGTAATCGATCTCAGCAGCTACATCTCGCACAGCTCTTCCTTCATGTTCTGCAATAACCTCCTGCCACTTTGCACCTAATAATTCTGTTGTACGTTCATGCATATCAGGTGAAAAATTTACAATTCTCACTTCATACTGATCACCCAGTTTATCAAATCGAACTATCGGTCCATCTTCTACCATGACTACCTTTCTCTCTTCTAACATATACAGCGCATCTCTATCTGGCTGTACACTTCCTGATTCAATTGCTCCATCTGGCGGTACTTCTACTTCATCAGGTGGTGGAGGTAACGATCCTTCGTCTACTGATTCAGCCTCCTCAAGAGGTTCAATTGCACTCGCTTCTTCTATCTCTGCATGAGGAATATCTACAGGTGCTTCAACGCTATCCACGTCTACATCAACACTCTTTGCCCACTGCCATTCATCGATTCCCGCAACAGCATCAAGAGTAACTGGAGCTTTGCCTGTAAGCAGAACTCGAACATACTCTTCATGAGGGTCTACACTCATATTATAAACATGCCCATCTTGCTCAATAGGAAACGTTGCCATATGAATTTGCTTACCATATTCAACAATCGCTTCATACCGCGTTGCCGGCAACACTGTTTCATCAAATATGGTTTCTTGAATCTGTGCTAGAGTCATTTCCGAAAGAGGCACAGCCTCTACAGGTGCCTCTACAAATGACGTGACTGGCTCAGCGACTGGCTCAGCTGCCTCTGCTGACCCAATAAGTGCATCACCAATATGTCCAAGCCCCCAGCCGACACCTTTTATTCCTTCTTTTACCACCTTGCCTGCCAATCCTGATGCAACAAACGCGCCAAGCCCAGCGGAAATACCAGCGGCAATAGCACGTCGTTTCATATCTTCTTTACCTTCCTGGGTCAGCCACGTGTCTAACTCTTTATCTGAATCACGAAGCATTTGCTCAACTGACAACTCAACTGCCTGTTCTGCATCGCCTTGTTCAGCTGCACTTCTCTTTGCTTCCAAACGTGTGCCTACTTCTTGTTTTAATTTTTGATACACTGGATTATCGGAAATACGAACTCCATTGACAGAAGCCATTGCCTCCATATGTGCTTTAAACGAAAAAAGCTCATCATCAGGCAACCCTTCTGTTCTATCTTCTGCAAGCTGCTTTTCAATTTTTTTTGCATCTCTCATCCGCAACATATCATACGAACCTGCTCCAGACGCACCAAAACTAACTACTCGACGAGCAATATAACTAGTTAATGCCATCTCACCCAAACCAGCAGCTGCAAGACCCATGCCCGTTCCAACCAATGATAGATTGATTGCTGTTCGCACACTGACCGCTTTGCTTACAACTTTTCCTATCTTACTCTCAGGCTCCCAACCAGTGACGTTTGCCAGATTAATATCTCCTAATTGCTTATGCAATCGATACAAATGCGATTCGGCCCCTTTTGTTTCAGCAGCTCGAGCATCAGCCAGCGCTGATTGTTCTTCAAGCATTGCTAAAATACTATCACCAACAAGCTCAGCTCGTTCCTTTTCGTAGCTTTCCCGTGCATCCTCAACATTCCATTCGGAAGAAAGTTGCTCCCACTTTTTAGAAAATAAACCTCTGAATCCTGAGGTCGCTTTTTTGTGTTCACGTTCGGTTGTAGCAAGCTGGTCGCGATGAGAATCGACACTCTGGACTTGTTGTCCCACTTCTGAATCTAACGCACCTTGTACTTGTGATAAACGATCTTCAGCTAGATCAAGTGCATCTTGAGCAGCTTGTCGTTTGTCTCTTCCTTTCCCAAAAAAATTCGACAACGTAGTATATTTTGCACGTTCTTCACGAGCCGCAGCTAGTGCACGCTTCGCTTCATTCAGTTCTGCCATTAATTTTTGTTGTGCAACCATTATCTTCTCTTTTCTCTGCGCAAACTGCTGTACTTGCTCGTTACTCAGATCTACTCCGCCATCAACTGCTTCACTCTCCCCAGCATCAACTTCTGCAACAAATGCACCAGCGGTATCAGAAGCAACGCCTTCTAATCGTTGCGTTTCCTCAACAAGATCCGACAACTCTAAAGGTAATACGCGACTATCCGGACCCCTGCGTAATCCCTTATCATTCGTTGATTGAGAGTGTTCTCCAACTTGCATATTATTGTGATACGTTTTTCAAATGCTCCTGGATTTCTGCGATCTTCTTTTGATCGATTTGCTCACGAATATGAGCCATAACTTCCCGTTGCTCCCCTTGTAATCCTTCTATCGTTGAATGAAATTCATTAAACGCACGTACAACACCATCTGCAATCTCTTGCAGTTTCTCTTCCTCCTTTATCGCTCCATCTTCTCCCATGTTATTCCTTGTCAACAACAGAAGCTGCTTTCATTTCCTGCTTAACCAGTTCTACCTCTTCTGCAATAAGATCGGCCAATTGCGGAACATTCTCCACAATTTTCTCCATTTTTTGTTCATCCGAAAGACCGGCCTGATCCAACTGAGTCGCAACATCTGACGGCAAAACGTCCATGACCCGCAACATCAACCGCTTCTCAACAACAGTATTCATTTGACTTAACATCAACACTTTTTTCTCATCAGGCAAATTAGATAGACCCAACTCGACAAAAACATTTTGTGGTACGTATCCTGATGGCATATCAAAAAAATTATTGATTATCAATCAATAAAATAGCATATATTTTGCAAAAAAGCAAGTTCTAACAAAGGGGCTGACTACTCAACTGAAACAAATCCAATAATATTTTGATGATCTCCTTCATGCAAGGTTGCTATAAACGTTTTTACCTCTATTCCTGGTACGCGCTCTCGAATCTTTGCTGCGGCAACTTGTAAATCTGCTGTATGGACACGCATCTCCTCATCTTCTCCTACTCCTTTCAATTCTGGATACGCACCACAATTTTGGTGAGAAATAATAACAACTTCTTTAATGTCGTGAAGCTCTTTTGAAATCTCAATTTGTCTTAAAATCAATTCTGCATCTTCGGGTTTTGCCGGCTTTACAATATTTTTAATATCTCCTGCAATCGTTACACGATCATATGAATGCTCAATATTCAACTCTTTTGCCTCACGATAAAATGAATCAACAAAGCGATAATCCATGCACGTAATGAGAAGCGCTTTTGCATCATGCTCTACCATCGTATTCTATAAATATCGTAACCAAATATACACTGTTGATATCAACATACTCACGATCATCACTGCAAACCCTACACCAAAAAATTGCTTAAATGACAATTTATACCCAGCTTTCTCTGCCAAACCAGCTCCAACTAAATTTGCAGAGGCACCAATAAGCGTTCCATTACCACCCATGTCGGCCCCTAGGGCAAGAGCCCACCATAGTGGCTGCGTATCCAATCCAGAATTCCCAAG